>CACCQD010000018.1 GCA_902547925.1 uncultured SAR116 cluster alpha proteobacterium
GGATGCCGGTCTTGATTGCCTGATCCATGATCTTGCAGATTTTTGCGGCGTGTGTCTCCGACAGCGAGCCACCAAGAACGGTAAAATCCTGACTGTAAACAAAGGCTGGACGACCAGCGATAGTCCCATAGCCAGTGACCACACCATCGCCCGGCACTTTTGCCTCTTCCATGCCAAAATCATGGCAGCGATGTTCGACAAACATATCCCACTCCTCGAATGAATTTTCATCAAGGAGAAGGTGAATACGCTCGCGCGCGGTCAATTTGCCTTTGCTGTGTTGGGTGTCAATTCGTTTATGACCACCACCCATCCGGGCGAGGTCTCGCTTGGCTTCAAGCTGCGCAAGGATATCAGTCATAAAGAGCCTGGTACTTGTTCTCGTCGGAGCAAAGCTTATCGGAAAGCAGGCTGCAACCGCAATGGTTTTCGCAGAGACCGGACCAGGCCGCCTATATACCACCCCTGCGCAGCGCCTGTTTTCTCGCCTTTTTCCAATAGCGAAAAAACCGGCCAAGCTCCGGTTGCACCTCTAACTGAACAAAGAGTCGTTCCGGCACCAGCTCCACCGTCACGCCCGCAAGCGCAGACTTGACCTTCAATAACTCTTGCTTGATCAATGGGTTCGGCGTGTCCGGCACAAACAACTGTGTCGCCTGATCGCACCGTGCAACCACCGGCAGCACCTGTGAGGCGGCACCTCGTATGATGGTCACCTCGAGGTCCAGCAGGGATTCATAGATGAAGATTTGGCGCCGCAACCCGATATCAGCGGCCGCCATATAATCCACGTCCCAGCAAAACACCGCCGTCGCCCCCGAAGTAGCGGCAAAAACAGGATGGTCAGCCCTCAGCGCTTCCTCATGCAGCCAGATCAACCCCGCCATCATGACACCTGCGGGCTGGGGAGGTTTGGAAACAGCAATCCAGCCAGCCGTTCATAGGAATGAGCAAGCGGCAAATTGTCCGCTGCGGACACATTGATATCTGGCCCCACATAACGCGCCACATTATTCAGATTGAAGAAATAGGGCTTGTTGGCAAAGGTGCTGGCAATCCATTGCCACGACAAATTGTTGCTGGCTGGGTCACCATCAATGAGGTTTTGCAGAAACCATCTTGCGCCAGCCTGCCACTTGATCTGTCGCCAATGAACAATATAGGCGGCAACATACATGCGTGCATGATTATGCAGATACCCGGTTTCCAGCAATGTCGCGATAAAAGCGTCAATACAGGCAACGCCAGTTGCGCCACGCGCAATGTCGGCTGGCAGATCATCAGCATAGTCGCTGGCGGCAAAGCCGGTTTTGTAGGCCTCGACATCAACCCAAATGGCATCTGGACTGGCAGTGTAAAGCCGTTGCCAGTAATCACGCCACGCCAGTTCCTGAATGAATTTTTCCGCCTGTTTGGGTGCTGCCACGACGTCAAGCGCGCGGTTGCGCACCTCATCCAGCGTCAGCACCCCATGCCTGATATAGGCTGACAGGCGGGTAACAGCACCGTCAAGATGGTTGCGGGTGGCGGAATATTGCGCTGGATTGATCGCAGCGATTAGTGACAGCGCTGCCGCCCGACCACCGATAATCGGGCTTGGCTCATCAGGCGGCGTGATGTCTGCAAGGCGGGCAACATACGCCGCCAGCGCCGCGCGATCATCAAAACGCCTGGTCAGTGGAGTCAAAATCGCCAATTCATGTGCTGGAATATCCTGCATGCGGTGTGAAGTGGGTACTGAATCGACAAACCACCAGATGATGTCTGATTTTTTTAATCAGCCGTTGAATTGCGCGTAGTCAATCGGCTGGTCCTTATCCAGCGTTCCAGTGACAGGCGGCATCGGGTATTTCAGCCCAGTTGCGCAATTGAACAAAATCGCGGTCTCACCAGCTGAAACTAGCCCCTGTTCCATCGCCCGCTGATAGGCGGCGGCTGTTGCCGCACCCTCCGGACAAAGCAGAATGCCATCCTCGCGGGCGATGTCATTGCGGATCTGCATGATGTGATCATCTTCGACAGCAATCGCGGTGCCACCCGACTCACGCACAGCCCGCAGGATCAAGAAATCACCCACGGCAATCGGCACCCGAATGCCAGCAGCAACCGTATGTGCGTCCTGCCACAGGGGTGCATGCTCCTCGCCATCATCAAAGGCTTTGACAATTGGCGCACAGCCTGTTGCCTGAACCGCGATCATGCGAGGCAGTTTTCCACTGATCCAGCCAAGCACCTGCAATTCGGCGAAGGCTTTCCACATGCCAATGAGGCCAGTGCCGCCGCCGGTTGGATAGAAAATAACATCGGGAAGCGACCAGCCCATCTGTTCGGCAAGTTCAAGGCCCATGGTTTTCTTGCCTTCAATTCTATAAGGCTCCTTCAGCGTTGATATATCGAACCAACCAGCCTTTTCCTTACCCTCGCCGACAATCTTGCCACAATCATTGATCAGGCCATTGACCATGTATGTATCACCGCCCTGCAACTGGATCTCGCGGATGTTGATGTCGGGCGTATCAGACGGGCAAAGCACGGTGGCTCTCATGCCGGCTTGCCGCGCATAGGCGGCCATCGCCGCGCCAGCATTGCCGTTGGTTGGAATGGCCAGATGTTCAAGGCCGAATTCATGCGCCATGGAAACAGCAAGGGCAAGGCCGCGTGCCTTAAACGACCCGGTTGGCAACCGGCCCTCATCCTTGACGATGATATTGCCAGAGACGCCACCAAGCATAGCCGCGCTGGAGGCGAGCGGCATCAGGGGCGTGACCACCTCACCAAGGCTGATCCGGCTTTCAGGCTTGGTCACCGGCAGCATCGGCGCATAACGCCAAAACCCATTGGCGCTCGATACAGCAATATTCTGCTTGCTGACCTCGTTCCTCATCCGCTCAAGATCATAGCGAACAAGCAAAGGGCGGCCAGCCTTGGACAGACCATGAATCTCGCCTGCTGGATAGTAATCACCGGAGATCGAGCATTCAAGATGCGTGACATAATTCGACATTTGGAAGTTCCTATTGTTGGTACGCCTTCGGCAAAATAAATCAAAATTGTTGTATCATAGGTGCCTTAGGGATGGAGGCTCAGGGTTTGATTGATGACGTGTTGGACTTGCCTACCTCGCGTCTGGCATGCAGCAACCGGGCAGTCTCCAACGCCTGCACCGCCACAACGCAAATCAGATACCACCCGGCAAAATGTTCGAGCAGATGTTCGGTCAGAGGAGCATCTTCTTCATCGCTGTGCATTCGCTGTTGCTTCATATAATGCCAATGGGCGCACCCTGTTATCCGAGGAATCCGAATTCAAACAGTCCAACAACGACAAAAGTTATCAATAACATGCTGATCAGAATTTTGATGACGATGTTCACAGACTCTGTTCCTTATTTAATAGCTCCACCAAAAAAGGGGGGCTGGCGCACCCTATCTGCCGTCTGAACGGTCAAGTTGCATCATCTTGCAGGCCATCTGCATTCCAGCCAAACAAAAAATGCCGGACCAGCCACGAGGCAAAGTACAGTTTCGCTAAATAGACTCCGCAGAACAGGATATCGGAAACCAGAACGCAAATGGTGTTAAAAGGGTAGGCCTTGTCAAAACAGTCATGCCCGACTAAACCTTGGCACCATAAACGAGTAGGTTGTGCTGTTCTGCGAATTGGCTGGGTGTACGTTGTGCGATTTTTGCACCAGCTCGCTGTAGGCAAAGCACTTTACAAAAGACGTAGGACGCAGGATGAGTGAACCGCGACGCGCTGTTATCTGGCAATTGCGTCAACCTGTGAGGCAACGGAAGAACCCTGGCAGAGCGTGATGACTGCACTGAAAAAAAACTGGCTTGCCCATCTGATTGATTTCCGGGAGCAGGGAATGCGGGTTAGCGATATCAACCCGGTGGCTGCTCTGGCAGACATTATTTGCGAGCAGCTTTATGGCGGCGAGATCGACCGCACTGATCTTGATGCCATCCTCGGCCAGATCAGTGGCGATCTATGGGACCGGCAACGCCAGCATCTGCGCCTGCAGACTGGCATTTCCAACACACCACCACCACTACCAGATCTTGGCGATCAGGACATTACCCAGCCAGTTTATCGCGCAGTCTTTACCGCGCATCCAGTGTTTGCCCTGCGCCATGACGTGTCCATGGATTTGTGCAGTGATGCCGAAACCGATGACGCGCAGATGCCCGATCAACCCTATGCACAACGTAGTGGGGTCACCCTGCAAGATGAGCATGCTGAGGCGATGGGAGTGATCTGCAATGCCAGACGCGCCATTTGCGATGTGAACTCCGCCATTTTGCAACAGCGTCAGGCCCAACGACCAAAAGACTGGCGCACCGACTTGCCGCAGATGCTGGGTGTCTCCACATGGGTTAGCTATGACCTTGATGGCCGGTCTGACATCAACTGGGCGGATAGTTTTCAGCTCCGGCTTACAGAAAAAGCACAGGCGCTGGATATCTATCTCGAAGCGTTACGCACGACAGGGATCGCCGCCGCCGTAACGATTATCAAAAAGCTTGATGCCGAGCTAAGAGCAACCAGAGGTGACATTGCCCGGTTTACGCAACTCGGCACGGACGATGTTGATTTTGCCACCACCGTCAATGCGCTTACCGAACGCAAAGACAAGCTGACCTCCAGCTATGCGATCGCTGATGAGATTCACGCCATCGCCCGCGACCTCGACGATGATGGGCAGGCGCGACAGTTGATGGTCATCGCCGCCGACGTCAGGACCCATGGCTTTGGCATGGCAGAGGTGCATCTGCGGATTAACGCCGTGCAGTTGCGCAACGCCATGCGGCCGGTTGACGGGCGTGGCATTTCCGTCAGTGACGGAATGGTATCCTCGCGCAGCCTGATAGACCGTCTATCCTCCCGGATAGCAAGCGAGTCTCCCTGGCAAATCAATTTCAAAAATCTGGACAATGAGAGCGCAACGGCACGGCGACAGTTGATGCTGGCGGCACAGTTCCTCAAGCATATTGACTCCGATCAACCGATCCGCCTATTGATTGCCGAATGTGAGAAGCCACTCACGCTGATGTCGGCACTCTACCTCGCGCACAAGCTGGGAATTGCTGACAAACTCGATATTTCACCGCTGTTCGAAACGAGCTATGGTCTCGAGCATGGCGAACAGGTGATTGACCAATTATTGACGTATCAACCCTATGTCGATTACGTGCGGCGGCGCGGCAGGCTTGCGATCCAGACAGGTTTCTCAGATGCTGGACGTTTCATTGGACAGATCGCTGCCAACATGGCGATCGAGAGACTGCAGATCAAAATAGCGCAATCTCTGAAAAACCGGATCGCTGACAAGATTGCCCTCTTGTTCTTCAATACCCACGGTGAGTCTCTTGGCCGCGGTGGTGCCCAATCAACAATGGCTGACCGGCAGAATTTCATCATGACGCCGTTTGTGCGCGCCCGGGCGGCAGAAATAAGTGTACCGCTCTATCATCAATCCAGCTTTCAGGGCGGCGATGGTTACCGCCTGTTTGGCACACCAGCGCTTGCTCAATCAACGATCAATGGTATTTTTGCCGCAGAAATGGCACCTGTTTCGCCGGCGTGGCTTGGCGACCCGTTCTATCAACAGACCGACTTTTCCCTCGATTTGTTCCTTTCACTGAAGAATTGGCATGAAACATTGTTCGCCGATGCCGCCTATTCAGATTTATTGGACGTGTTTTCAAATAACCTGTTGCCAAAGACCGGGTCACGACCGACGAAGCGTGTTGTCCAGGCCGGAAATGAGCGCAGGGACCCCTCGAAAATGCGGGCGATTCCGCATAATGCCATTCTGCAACAGCTCGGCTTTCTGGCGAATGTCATCTCCGGAATGGGTAGCGCCGCCTACATCAACAGCGAGCAGTTCCTCGAAATCTATCATGAATCCCCCCGCCTGCGGCAATGTCTCACCCACGTCCGCAAAGCAAAATCGCTTGGCTCACTCAACACTGTGCTGGCCTATTGCAGGATCGTAGACGCCGGTTTCTGGGTCGATCGCGCCTATCATGGCAAGCAATATAAAAACCAGCGTGCGTTTCGCAAACTCGGACAACATTTGCAAAATGACACCCAGGCGACCGGCATCAGACATACCGTCTGGCGATTGCGTGATGACCTTGTCGATCTCTACCGCTTGGTTGATCGGGTCGGAGGTGGCAGCATCCGCATCACCGGTGAAGACCGCAGCACGCTAGATTTGCTTCATGCCATCCGCATCGCGGTAATTATCGACAGCCTGACCCTGATCTGTCAGACCCCCAATCTTAGCGAGAGCAACCAATATAGCAATGCCGACATCCTTGCACTTGGGCTGCGTCTTGATTTTGAAACAGCAATTGAAATCATCCAATCAGCCTTCACCGCTGGTTATGCGGCATCAGCAAAGAACAGCCTTGCCGAGGCGGAGGATTATTCGCAGTCAAACACCGGAAATTATACCGTGATTGACAAGCAGATTCTGCAACCCCTTGGCGCTAACCAGCGGATCATCCACACCATTACCCAAATGATTTCAGCGCATTATGGAGCGCATGGCTGAGACCAGCCAAACGCCCCTCACATTATAGGCTCATATTCCGAGTTGGTTGACAGGCCCATTTCACTGGCATCATTCTCGCCATGGGCGCTAGTGCCCGGGGCAGATTTATCAGAAACACCGGAGTAAGCAGAGATGTCAGCATGGATTTCAATGATTTCAGACGAGAATGCCAGCCCTGAATTGCGGGCGGCGCTAGAAGTAGCGCGCACCCCGCATGGCACCGTTGATAATGTGATGCGCGTCCATTCGCACAGGCCCAGCACCATGCATGGTCATTGCACTCTATATCGCGCCGCACTGCACGATCCTTTAAACACACTGCCGACTTGGCTACAGGAGGTTATCAGTTCCTATGTCTCGGTTCTGAATGCGTGTGATTATTCCTACGCCAATCACTGGAAAAATGCGGCGCATCTAATTGCTGATCCGGAGCGTGCTAATGAAATTGAAACCGCCCTTGCAACAAAACGCCCTGAAACGGCGTTTGAGGGTGCAGAACTCGCGTTACTGCGTTACGCAGAAAAGCTGACCATGACACCGGGTCACATGGAGGAAAGTGATGTTGTTGCGCTGCGCGAAGAAGGGTTGGATGATGGCCAGATCCTTGAAGCCAACCAGATCATCTGTTACTTCAACTATGTGAACCGCAGCCTGAATGGGCTTGGTGTTACCACAAAAGGGGACATCGTCGGGTTCTACGCTGATTGAGCCGAGCTACATTATTCCAAAATCCAGTGATTGTAATGCCTCTGATACAGCCCTTTAGACTTAATAGAGGCCAAATTTACACTAAAGATGATTTGTTATCTGTCCGGCGATCCGACCTAACGAATTAAGCAGTGATTACCGAACTGCTTGTGGCGGGAAAGACATACCTTTCTGCCCTTTTGCGCAAAACACAATAATTTTACAAATTAACAAAAAATAATATTTGTTATTAACACACTGCACACAAACACACGTTAATTGATGACTCTGGTGGGAAACCAGATATTGTTTGCTCTCTTACAGTTTGGCGCCGCACCAATAGCGCAAAACAGAATTCTTGATGATGCCGAAATAAAAATTGTTTGGACGCCAAATATGCAAAAATTGACATTCCGAAAAGGGCAAACAATCTACCGCATCGGCGACAGAACAACCTCGGTCTATTTCCTTGTTTCTGGGCGGGTCGGCCTTTTCGCTCCAACGGACCTTTCCAACCCCTATCTGCATATCGATGAGCATGAGGTGTTTGGAGAAAACAGTCTTTTCGAGGAACAGTTGCGGTCAGCGAAGGCGGTTTGCCTAAATGATTGTGAGGTGTTGGAAATTGCCAAGCGCGACATCATCCCAATGCTGGAAACCACAGACCCACTCATCAAGGTACTCGTGAAGACGCTTATTGCGAGGCAGAATGACACTGAAAAAACGTTGGCATGTCAGCGTCGTCCAGTTGCAGCGTAGAGGTCTGCCATCGTGGGAACGAAGATTTGGAAAATGATGCGCGATATGCAAACTGCCATATCATTCCTTTTGGTGTTATGGCTGCTCAAGAATGTCGCAAAACGGCAAACAAGCTCATCCTGACAACTAAAACGCCCATTTCAAGTGTTTGTCACCGCAATCTGGGAAATGCAGTTGAGCGCTAAAACGAGCGCTGCTCATTATTGGTTGCAACTGGTTGCATCTGGTTTCACTCAGCAGCCAGATTACCCCCGCAGCGAACCCTGAAAAGCACGTCTAAATTGATGCCCTCGTAAGCATATGTTGGGGGCTTGTAGGGCGCCATTTTAGAGACCGACATCACTGCATAGTGATATCTACAAGGCATCTATTTTCTAACTACCGAAATACTGACTTGGCCGAGTGATTGAAAAGTAATGGTGCCCAGGGGCGGTATTGGTTCCTTACGTATATACCAGCTAGATGCCTTAATCTAAGCAGAGACTAGAATCTCATTCATCACATAAGCAGTCAAGATGCATCAATGATCTACCCAGTTACCTAGCCAAATTAAATCATCTATACGTGACCCCACCTGCATGGGCCACCCCCGGTGTCTACGTATATATTCTCAATCACCTAAACAGATCAGGTGTCTATCTTGGTAACCTCTATCAGTTGCATTTTCGGTCATTTAAGTGAGTTACTTAAATGCTCATAAACGTGTTTCGGCAAAGCCGGTGCCTAACACTAGTGGAGGTATTTGTGATCTTTTAAAATGATGATGACAAGAATGACAGAAATGACAAAGAAACTGAAAAGTCGCCCATCAGCACAATTGCCAGAGGTTTATGGAAACACTGTCATTCGTGTCATTTGTGTCATTGGCTTTCAAGTCGAAAGAAGATTAACTCACATGGCTTAAAATGTTCTTACCAATTCAATCAAAAATGCGAAGTTAAGTTCATTCAATTTGAAATAACGTCTAAAATACAAAGACGTTAGTCTACTTATACTTAAGAGAATTAAACAATTATGTTTGCAGACTCCCTTAATTTAAAACTTGCAAAATTCAGCATACATTATGGCTGGGTTATAGTGACGATAGCGTTTTTAGCTACAGTGTTTTCATCCGCTGTGGGCAGTGTGCCACAGGTTCTAATCCTGCCGATGACAAAAGAACTTGGCTGGACCATTTCTGATATGTCTATGGCCACTGGCCTGATGTATTTTATTTTAGCATCGCTATGTCCTTTCGGGGCGGCAATGATGCTTCGCTTTGGATTAAACAAAGTTATCCTCATATCTATGCTCCTGAACGGAGCAGGATTAATAATTACTGTATTCGCATATGAGGAGTGGCATCTACTAATTAGCGTCGGCGTCTGCCTTGGCATTGCTTCCGGCATCATTGGGTTGGGTCTTGCGTCGACGATCGCAATTAGATGGTTCAATTTAAAAAGAGGCTTGGTTGTTGGGATACTAACATCAGCATTTGCGGCGGGGCAGCTTGCGTTCGTTCCATTAATGGCTTGGATAACAACAGTCTATGATTGGCGGCTTGCTGTATTGCCAGCAATGATAGGGATAGGCCTTACTTGTCTGTTGTACTTGCTTTTTGGAAGGGATTGGCCGGCTGACCTAAACCTGCCTGCGTATGGCGATGAAGTTGTTTACGAACCACCGCCTAAAAGCGCTGATAGTGCGGTTCTGATAAGTTTTCGAAATCTAGCTAAAGCGTCGAAGCAACCGGCCTTTTGGGTTTTAGCTGGCACATTTTTCATTTGCGGACTCACATCTACCGGCATCATTGGTCAACATTTTATCCCATTTTGTGGAGACAATAATATTGGGATTGTCCTTGCTTCTTCTTACTTGGCCCTTATGGCTGCGTTTAACTTTTTTGGAACCATGGGTTCCGGTTGGTTGTCAGATCGATACGATAATTACAAGTTATTAGGCGCCTATTATTCCTTACGTGGCTTGTCACTTTTTTATCTGCCATTTAGTGATTTTGGTGCATTCGCGATGACAATTTGGGCAGTCTTCTTTGGGCTTGATTTCATCGCAACGGTGCCGCCAACAGTTAGGTTGGTTGGAAAGTTGTTTGGCACTGTCAGTGCACCGGTGGTTTTTGGCTGGGTATTTGCTTCCCACCAATTTGGATCTGCCGCGTCAGCTTATGGGGCTGGCCTAAGCCGTGACATCTTATTTTCTTATTCACCAGCGTTCCTAACCGCAGCCTCCGCATGTTTTCTCGCAACTGCCATGATCATTACCTTCAAGGCGTTTGAGCCGACACATCTGAAAGAGGCCAAATAAGCCCATAAGGACAATTGCCAGATGTTTATAAAAACACTGTGATTCTTATCATTTGTGTCATTGGTTAATCTCGAAGGCCTTGATATTATTTTAAGGCTGGGCTTTCAATCAAATTCTCCAGAGAGGGATATTTATTTGATAAATTTCAGCCGACTGTCAAATAGTGCGAAGGGGTTGGCTGCTCTTTGCGCCATGTTAGCTGTTTTATTCTTTTCGGTTAACGATGCCTCGATCAAATTCCTCTCTGGCGATTATGCATTGCATCAGATCGTTTTGGTTAGGTCTCTTATTGGGTTATTGGTTCTTTTAACAATCTTTGTCTCGTTTCATGGAACATTTTCTGTTCTGAAAACACGGCGTCTTGGGATGCATTTGCTTAGGGGGCTCGCTGTTGTTTTTGCCAACCTGACTTTTTTCTTGGGACTTGCTGAACTACCCTTGGCTGAAGCCACAGCTATCTTTTTTGTCAGTCCTTTGCTGATTACTGTCTTCTCTATTTTTTTCCTCAAAGAGCGAGTTGGAATTCACCGTTGGGGATCAGTGGTATTTGGGCTTATCGGCGTATTGATAATCCTTCGCCCAGGATCAGAAGCATTTAAATTTGCCTCCTTGCTGCCAATTGCAGCAGCTGTGGGCTACGCCACTCTCCATATGCTGACTCGCCATATCGGCAAAACGGAGAGTGCTCTAACAATGTCTTTTTATATACAGATAACTTTCATATTTATCTGCAGCGTATTTTGGTTTTTCGTGAGTGACGGACGCTTCGTCACAGAGGCAAGCCCTGCATTGAATTTTCTTCTACGGGAATGGGGCGAACTCTCTAATGAGGATTGGTTTTTATTTGCGTTGTTGGGTGCAAGCAGTGCCTTTGGAGGCTTTTTAATTTCCCAAGCGTATCGCAAAGCAGAAGCTGCTTTTGTTGCGCCTTTCGAATACATCGCAATGCCACTGTCAATTCTTTGGGGTATGTTGGTTTTTAAAACCACCCCCGATCTCCAATCATTTATTGGTATGGGTATGATTGTTGCTTCTGGGCTCTATATTATTTGGCGGGAAACAATCCGTAGTCAGAAAACTTCAAAAAGATTATCTGGAACACCAAAATATAGGCGATAATGTCTAGGCCCGAATGTTAGTACCAGTGATTTTATTTTTTTCTAAAAAGTTTTCTGGCACAGGAGGCCTCATTGCTAGAGCTAGGTGCGGTCTTATACGGTTATATTGTATGAGCCAGGCATTGATGACAGCCTGTGCTTGTTGTGCTGTGGAACCATTCAGCATTTAGGATCTCTCGTCGTAGCGTTCCGTTGAAACGTTCGTCGCACCCATTTTCCCACGGAGTACCTAGATATATACGTAGTTATTAAATGCCAACTCTTTGAAGCAATTCTTGAAGCTGTGCTGCCACAAACTCAGGACCATTGTCGGAGCGTATGAACTCTGGTTTTCCATGTTTCATGTTAAAAGGACAGGGTTGTTAATCCACTCAATCTAAATTCTTTGGCCCATCAAATTCAATTTTCTTTTCGACAGACATTTTACCTCCCTCCAGATTGCACGCCTCAGCGCAACCAGAACGTGATATTTCAAAATGGCATTTGTAGGGCTTCAGGGGATCATAATGGGGGGCAGGCGCACCATGGAAAACCTCAGCGTCTTTTTGACCACAGGATGGAAATTTGGATCAAGACATTCCATATTTTCTCAAAATGTCACTAAAATGAGTAAAGAAAATTTTAGAGCGCGCGGCAGCAAAATCACCTTCTAAATAGCCTAAATTAAGTGAGTTTGGCATCGCCTCGAACTCAGAGAAATACTGCGCTGCTAATTCAAAATTTTCTTGTTTGTGGGCAATGTATACCAAGCAGAGTTTGAGGATTTCATTTGTGCCATAGTAAGAATAATCCAAATCTTTATTTTCTTGAATGTAGCGTTCTGCTTCCTCAAGATTCTCAAGTGCCAACAATGCATAAGCATAATAATACCTAACCCATGCGGGGTAATGCGGTGATAATTTGAAAAGATTTTTGTAGGCCACCAGAGCTACTCCAAAATTTTCACAATTTTGATTGATCCAAGCAGTCATTGCATAATCATGAGGTCCAGCTTTTGATTGTTTTTCATTAAGAAGCTGATTCATCAGAGGAACCCTTGCACATGACTGCTCAAACAAACCCAGGAGAGCCTCATTGCTTGAGGCCAAAGCAATCGCATCAATAATCCCAGTGTCACGTTGCTTCAAGTTAACCTCAGCAATCTCCAAGCTTTTGGATAAGTCCTTATTTGGGTCCTCAGACATGCCCAAATAAACTTTTTGTTGTAGTAGCCACGCTAGCATCTGCGTGATGCCCATATTTTTGGGCTCCACCTCCAGTATCTCCTCTATCAATCCCATCGCCTTGTGGTGACCTTCTGGAGTCCACGACAACATATTTGCTTGAGCCAGTATGTGCTTCTTATAAATTATGGGGTCATTTGATATTCGACGGTTGGAACTAGAGGAATGATCCATCATGCTCATTTTTTTTAGTGCCAACTCAGAAATTTTATCTTGATGTTCGAAAACGTCTGCTTCCAAAAATTCGTATGCTTCTGACGCAATGGTTTGTTCGGTGCTTAGGTCTAAAATTTTTAGGGACAGTCTTATTTTTTCGCCAGAAACCTGTATGGTTGTATCGACGATATAATCGACTTTGTATTCTGCTCTAATTTGTTCATCAGTCAAATTCATCGTTTGGATGTGCTTGGCAGTTGTGTCAGGAGACAGATTGAGACCAGGGTGTTGAGCAAGTGCTGTTCCAAGATAAGTTGTGAAACCCGGCGCTAAATAGCTCAGATTGTCATTACTGGATAGGTAGCTGGTTGGTCTCACCAAAACCTTTAATATGTCGGATTGTGTGTAATCTTTTTGATTAAGAGAGGGCTCAATTTTTGTATCCAGAATGCCAGCCGAATAAAATCCGGCTCCTATGAGTAATACCAAAGCCAATATGTACGCTGATACGGATTTTCTCGAGACCCAGCTTTTTTCAGACTTGATCTTACGCCTCTGAGACTTATTGAGCAAAACATCATATGCATGGAACGAGTTCTGTTTGACCTTTTGAACTCCAAGATCATTAAAGTTGAGTTTTGTTTTTGGAACTACGAAGTCATAAATACTTTTTGAGATACAAATACCATTTGGCTGCGCCAAGGCCTCAAGGCGGGCGGCAATATTTACCCCATCACCCAGTAGGTTGCCTTCTCTAGAAACGACATCACCCATATTTATGCCGATCCGAAATTCTAACTTAGTAAGGACATTGCCCGACTTGTTACGCTCCATTATCTTTGTTTGAAAATCCACCGCAAACCCAACGGCGTTAACTGCACTAGTAAATTCTATGAGTACCGAATCCCCTGCAGTGTTAAAAATTGATCCGTTCCTTTTGCTCAAAAATTGTTTAAGTATTTTTTCGCATTTGGAATATGCCTGAAGTGTGGAGTTTTCATCATGCTCCATATGTTTGCTATAACCAACTACGTCAGCAACCAGTATCACCGCGATCTTTCGATTAGAATTTAAATCTGACATGAGAGCCTGCTCTACCTAAATGGGAATTTAAGTGTAAAATTGACGCAATTATAAGCATCAAGAATGCAATCACAAAAACAATGAGTTTACAAAAGAAGTGGTTGATTTTGCCTATCAGCAGTCAATTACTGCCGAATAACGTTAGGCTGTGAGGCTAACAGACGTTTGGTGGACTGTTAAGGGTATAGATATATTCTATTGGTCAACAAATCAGCGCTTCGGTCACTGACTCCGTTGTGGGCCTGTCTAAAGGCTTCCGATTTAGTCCAATTTAAAAATCATCTTTCGATCGCCATACGCTATGGGATGTATGCAGGGTAAAAGTTTTACCTTTATCCATTTTTCTTCCCGTAATTGCTTTGGTTGAATGTAGCCGATGAGGTTGCAAACCTCAGTGCACATTGAATAGGAGAACCCTAGATCGGGCACTCTGAAAATCGGTTACCGACTGATGCTTTCACCGAGTCCATATCACCAACGGAAGCCGCAATTTTTGCAGTTATTGGAAAATCAGCAAACGGACTTTCACCAACGACAGTCCTTAGCATTCCAAAGCCTGGAGTTTTTTCCACTGTACGCACGCAAGTGAAGAGGAAAATATCAGCATAAGAGCAGTCCTCACCCATCAGGAACGGCCCAACACTCTGCGATTCAAGATGCTTTTCCAAGAAGCCTAGGCGGGTAGTGTGAAGTGTTGACAGATTGGCTATCGCGGTCTCTTTTGTTTGATCAATTAACACTTTTGCCGCCTCCGGACTTCGCGCCCGATGGGCTGTTAAGTTAATGAGTTATGCAGCTAATGGGTCTATAAATGCTAAAACTTTAAAGCTACTGGGTGTTGCCACTTCCAGACTAGCTGTTTAACACGAAACTACCGGAAATTTTCACTTTTGCGCCACTGGAGCATTAATATGAAGGATCAAACGAAACAAAAATTAAAAAAGGAATTCCAAGAAAAACGCGGATACTGGAATGAATTTTGGGAAGGCTTGCTGACCCTCGACTCCAATTTTTTTGAGGCTTACCTAAAATTCTCCTCGATTCCTTGGACTTCTGGCGTATTGGAGCCGAAAGTCAAAGAATTTATATATATAGCAATAGACTCTGCAACGACACACCTCTACGAACCAGGTTTGAGAATTCATATTGAGAACGCATTTAAGCATGGCGCTACAAAAGAAGAGATTATGGAGGTATACCAATTAACCAGTGTTCTCGGGATGCACACCTGCACAGTTGGGGTTCCAATCCTAATTGAGGAAATTAAAAATGCTGGAAATGAGCAAGACCTTCAGTTGAATCTGAACGAACATCAGACCAAACTAAAAGAAGAATTCCAAGAAAAACGCGGATATTGGAACGAATTCTGGGAGGGTTTGCTAAGCTTAGACCCCAATTTTTTTGAGGCCTATCTGAAATTCTCTTCTATCCCTTGGACAAATGGTGTGCTTGAGCCAAAAATCAAAGAGTTCATATATATCGCTATAGACTCCGCAACAACGCACCTCTACGAACCAGGTCTGAGAATTCATATTGAGAACGCCTTTAAGTATGGCGCAAAAAAAGAAGAGATCATGGAAGTTTTTCAACTTACTAGTGTTTTGGGAATGCACACTTGTACAGTGGGAGTTCCCATCCTTATTGAGGAAATGAGAAAGGCTAATATTGAGTTTTAGTTTTCGTTAATTAGAATTGACAAGTGGGAAACCACGGCAGCGTTACTGCGATGCAAAAACGCTACATCGTAAATGCTGTTTGACTCTCCATCCTACATGCCAAACCACTGAGAATTTCCTGATCCAAGGCTCGAAACCTAATATTGAGGTACACCAATTGACGAAACACCCGCCCAAACCTTCAAAGGCTAGAGTTAGTCGCCAACAAATACTTGATGCCGCTGCCAAGTGCATTGCTCTAAAGGGTTACGACGCCACTACGATGAGAGAGATTGCTGGCACAGCAAAATTTCTTCCTGGTTCGATTTATTATCATTTTAGCTCTAAAAGCGAGCTGTTTTTAGCTGTAAACAAAGAAGCAACTAAACAAATAATTGATAGAGTTTTGTTAAATTTACAGGGGAAGACCGACCCTTGGGAAAGAATTAAGAAAGCCTGCACGGCTTACCTCGAATGCTTGTCCGAGGGTAATTATTACGCCCTTGTCGCATTGACTGAATTTCCAAGGAGACGTTCAACTGAAATGGCGAAGAGTTTGGTTCAGCAAAGAGAGGAGTTAGAGGGCATATTTCGAGAACTCGTGGACGATTTGCCTCTTGAGAGATCGATTAACCGCAAGTACTGGCGGTTGTCTCTTCTTGGAACCTTGGCTTGGGCAATGATCTGGTACAAAAATGAAGGTGACGATGTTGAACATATTGCCACTACGTTTGTTGATCTATTAGCGCACAAAACCTCAAGTTAAACTCCATCTATCAACTGCGAAATAGAATAATGCCCTAGACCCCTAATTTGACTTTTCAAACAAACGTTTGTAATTTTTTATTACTTTTTGGTGAAATTTCGCAGGGTATGAGTTGCGTTTTAATGGAAACATATTCACTTCCAAGCATACATTCGGTCCTTGAATACTGGGCCGAAAAAACCCCTGACTTGCCTTTTTTGGTTACAGGTGACGGCCAGTGTTCGATGGCTCATCTTGATAAACAATCTACAAAACTTGCTAACTCTCTTCAGGCTCTTGGTGTCAGTAGTGGCGATATGGTTGCTGTTATGATGGAAGGGTCTGCAAACTATTTGAAGGTTTGGTTTGCACTTTCAAAGATTGGAGCTGTGGAGGTGCCGATCAATAACGCCTACAAGGGACTGCTACTCGAGCATGTGATCGAGACTACTGAATTGACAACTGTGATCCTTGATGCTGAATTTTGTGACGTTGTTGGGAACGCTTTTGCGAATTTGGGGCGCTCATGTAAACTCATTAAAAACAAAATTAATGGAGAGACGTCCCTCGCAAATCTTATTGAACAAGGACGAAGCGATAAAGTCAGCACTAACGTGCTGGCAACCGACACGGCGTGTGTCCTATTTACATCTGGAACCACTGGGCCTTCCAAGGGTGTTTTGATGTCGCACGGCCATCAACTTTCATTCGGCAAGTTTTTTAATGAAATTGTGGGCATGTCCGAGGACGACGTTACGTATAATTACCTTCCCTTTTTTCATATAGCCGCAAAATTTTTAACTTTAGGAACTCTGTTAGCTGGGGCACAGATGGCATTAATGCCAGTGTTCAGACTCACGAAATTTTGGGACGATGTAAACCGATTTGGAGCTACTGTATGTATTGCTGTTGGAGGGCTCTGCCATATGCTAAGGGGTTTACCGCATAAACCTGAGGACAGCCAAAACACCCTTCGATTAATTTATGCAGTGCCAAGGCCAAGCGAATTTCTTAATGATTTTCAGAAGCGCTTTGGATTAACCGTTGCTGAGGGCTATGGATCTACCGAGACTAATCTAGTGGTTTATAGTAATGGAAATGATGCCCCCGAAGGTTCCTGTGGCAGGGCCAGTAAGTACTTTGACGTAAGAATAATGAATGAATTAGGGGAGGAAGTCAAAACGGGAGCTTCGGGTGAAATTTGCGTTAGGCCCAATTATCCAAATACCATCATGAAAGGATACGTCAAAATGCCTCACGAGACTTTGGATACATGCCGAGGCTTGTGGCTCCATACTGGTGATAGAGGGTACGTTGACCGAAATGGTTACTTCTTTTTTCAGGATCGCATGAAAGATGCAATGAGAAGAAGGGGTGAAAACATCTCCTCTTTTGAGGTTGAAAGGATGATAAACGAGCATCCAGACATTGCTGAAAGCGCTGTCGTCGCGGTCTCTTCCGATTTAGATGAGGACGATGTCCTCGCCGTAGTAGTTCCAAGACAAGAAAAGCAGTTAAACCCAAGAGAGCTGATATACTATTTTTCAGAGAACATGCCCTACTTTATGGTCCCACGTTATCTAAGATTTAGCGCATCTTTACCAAGAACACCCACACAAAAAGTTCGAAAAATAGAACTCAGGGAAGAAGGAATCACTCAGGACACTTGGGATAGTGTTGAGGCAGGTTTAAGGGTTACACGGCATGGAATTTTAGCTGAAAATGAGCATGAATGACGCCTGTTTATAATACCCCTAAACCGCTAATTATGAATCAGACCAGTGGGCCCTGACACATTCTCTCTCTTAATTTCCACCATTTTTAAACAAGGAGTTACCCCGATGAACGAAGTTGTGATTTCTGGAGTTGGGTCAACAAAGTTTGGCAAACACGATGGCGTAACAGCAATTGAGTTAGCCACAGATGCCTCTTTGCAGGCAATAGTTGAGTCAGAATTGGATATGAACAAGATCGGCGCAATCTACCTCGGCAATTTTGTTTCGGGCTTTCTCACGGGGCAAGAGGTATTGGCTGGCCTTTTGGCCGATAAGCTTGGCATCAGTGGCGTGCCGGCAACAAAAGTGGAGGGCGCTTGCGCGTCTGGCGGCATTGCTTTCAAGCATGCCTGTATGGCTGTTTTATCTGGTCAATGTGAAGCAGCTTTAGCGGTTGGTGTTGAGAAAATGACTCACGCCAAGACGTCAAAAGTTACACAAGCGCTCAATTGTGCATTAGATCATGAAGCTGATGCAGCCAGTGGATTAACTTATCCCGGACTTTTTGCCCTAGTATGGCAAGCGCATGCTAGCCTTTACGGCACCTCACGAAAGGACGTTTCTGAGGTTATAAAAAAGAATAGATCTAACGGACTGAAAAATCCTTTAGCTAGCATGGGCAAAATTGTTACTGCTGAGGATATTGAGGCTTCCCCAATGATAGCCGACCCACTTCGCCTTTACGACTGTTGTCCAATTAGTGACGGATCTGCGGCAGTTGTCGTAACCAGAGCAGATTTCGCACAAAACAATAAAATAGCACCGACAAAAATTAAGGCATCGGTTCAGGTGTCAGGTCGGGCAAAACTGGCTGCCCACACAAATTTATGCGGCTTTGAAACGACTGAAAACGCAGCCAAACAAGCATTTGAAAACGCAGGTGTAAAACCCGCTGATATTGATGTAGTCGAGTTGCATGATTGTTTTTCAATTGCAGAGATTGTGGACTCTGAAGACATGGGATTCATGTCTAAAGGTCACGGAGGAGGTTGGGTTAGCGAAGGACGAACACAAATTAATGGTGACCTGCCAATAAACCCGAGCGGTGGGCTTGAAGCAAAAGGGCACCCTGTAGGTGCAACTGGACTTGGACAGATATATGAAGTGGTTCATCAACTCCGTGGCACTCACCCAAATCAGGTAAAAAATGCGAGGATAGGAATGACCCATAATTTGGGTGGCACTGGGGTTTCATGCACCGTAAATATCCTAGCCGCAGAGTAGTGGTCATGACAGAACAAGAGAATCAACCAGCATCGATTCCCATGTGGGTATGCGGCGACTGCGGTAATACTGAACCGACAAAAACCATCATCTGTCCGATATGTAACTCGCAGAACATAGATATAAAGCAATCTAAGGGTTATGGAAAAATTGTTGCTTCTACGATCATTCGGCGCCCATCTGCTGATTCACTATTTGACGAGGCATTTTGCCTATGTGTTGTAAGAATGGATGAGCAGGTTCTAATTTCTGGACATTATTATGAGTGTCGTTTGATCGAAGCTGGAACAAGTGTGCGGGTTTTAGGGAATAAGCACCAGGTCCCAATTTTTACAGACACTCTTGCAAATTAGCCTCATATGGCGGACTTTTCAAAGAGCCGTACAATTGACGAGTTTCAAGTTGGTGAGCGATTTAAAACTGCTTCATTTACTTTAGATGAGGCTTCGCTTCTCTCATTTTCTCAGATGTATGATCCCCAGCCTTTGCATACTGATAAGCAGTACGCTGCGACAGGCCCGTTTGGAGAACTAATCGCGAGCGGCATTCAGACATTAGCAATTTCCATTCGTTTGTTTGTTGACCTGGGGTTGTTCAATGGTACTTGTCTCGCAGGCCCTGCAATTGATGACATCCTTTTTTATGAGCCGGTAAAAATTGGAGACACGTTATATTGCCAAGTGACAGTCATAGAAGCTAGACGGTCTAAAAAAGATTCAAAAAGAGGTGTTTTGAGAACTCATTATCAAGTTTTTAACCAACACAAGGTTGAGGTTTTAAGCCACAAAGTAACCACCATTATTTCTGCAAATACTGATAAATAAGCTGAACAGATAATCAAACTAGCATCAATTGCGACGCGACTTTTCAGCGTTCTATTACACCTATGATTTCACCAACAGCGACTGTCTGGCCCGCTTGGCAGAGGGTTTCGACAAGCGTGCCATCTGTGGGCGCAGGTATCTCAAAGGTGGTTTTGTCAGACTCAACAACAGCGATAATTTCGCCAAGCTCTAAAATGCTTCCACATTCTTTGGCCCATTCCGTGAAAACCACGTCCTCAACCGTGAGACCAACTTTTGGAATTTTGATACTAACTTTCATTGATAATATCCTAACTACCGTTAAATTCTGGTTTCCTTTTCTCTAAAAAGGCTCGCATACCCTCTTTTTGGTCGTTGGTCCAAAACAGTCGCAAAAATTCATTCAGTTCATGATCAATTGCCACTTCAATATTTGATTCAGAAACAAAATTAACGCACGATTTTGCCGCTGCTAGCGCCAGAGGTGGTTTTGAAGTCAGTTCTGCTGCAAGACATCTCACTGTTGAGATAAGCTCAGTGGCGGAAACACACTGGTTAGCCAAACCGAACCTAACGGCTTCCTCTCCAGAAATTTGTTTGCCGAGCATCAAGATTTCTTTTGCTTTAAGCCGCCCAACCCACCTCGTTAATCTTACTGCCGCTCCTGCACCAGGGATGACACCAATATTTATTTCGGCTAGGCCAAACTTTGCTGTCTCGCTTGCAATCACAAAATCACAAGCAAGAGACATTTCAGTGCCACCTCCCATTGCAAATCCATTTACCGCAGCGATCACGGGCTTTGGGACTTTCTCGAGTGTGGAAAATAACTTTATCCAGCGCCGATTATAAGGATCCATTTCGCTTCCGCTGAATTCTTTGATCTCATTTATGTCAGCTCCTGCAGTAAATGCCTTTTCACCTGATCCAAGCAATACAATTGCTCTCACGGCATCATCAGTTGAAGCCTTCTCCAAAGCTTCAATCATTTCATTCACGCAAGCTAAGTTCATAGCATTATGGACTTTAGGGCGCGTTATTTTCAACCAAAGAACATTATCAGTGATTTGGCTCTCGATAGTGTCTGCCTGCATGATATTTTTTACTCTTCCCAAATCATTCTATGAATGTCGATTCAACATTGAACTAACTGATCTAAAAATACTCTCACCTGAAGGAAGATATTCTCTCTCTAAATTTGGAGCAAAAGGGCTCGGCGCGAATGGTGGCGTAATACGGATCGGTGGTAATTTGAAAATTGACGTGTCTTCCTCAACAAGACTAGCAATAATCTCAGCACCAGGACCACATGGCAGGTGCGCTTCATGGACTACTGCTAAGCGCCCTGTTTTTTTAACTGAAGTTTTTATTGTGGCGATGTCATAGGGATTAGCGCAGCAACCATTGACCACTTCCGCATTGCACCCAATCTCTGCTAATTTTGACCGAGCTTCGATCGCCGCAGTGACCATCGCTCCAAAGGCTACTAAAGTCACATCATCCCCGTGGTCCGTGACGTATGCGCTCTCAAGATCAATGTCAAAATTGTTTTTATCGGTGTCAACTTCACCTGATGATCCTATGAGCTTCTTGCTCAAAAGAACAATAACAGGGTTATCATCTCTCACCGCCGCCTTGGTCATAGAAAAAACGTCGGCAGGAGTTGCAGGAAGGACGACTTTAAGACCGGGCACCTGAGAGAACCATGATACGAAACTTTGGCTGTGCTGTGGCCCTGCATTTAGACCTCCACCTCCAAACGTGTACACTACCATTGGAACCGTTACTTGTCCGCCAAGCATAAAACGAAGTTTAGCAGCTTGGTTAACTAGAGGGTCCATACAAGCTGTAAGAAAATCCTCAAAGCCGACCTCAACTATTGGTCGAAGGCCTGTCATTGCTGCTCCTACCGCGGCTGAAACAAACCCGTTTTCAGCTATTGGGGTGTCGCGCACCCGGCATGATCCGAATTGCTTGTAAAGACCTCTTGTCTGGCTAAAAATACCTCCAGACTCTCCAACATCCTCACCAAAAAGTACAACATTTTCATCACGTTCCATCTCGCTTTGGATAGCATTTTGTAATGCCTGAAAATACTTTATCCTTGCCATTTGAACGTCCTAAGGTGCGTAAACATCGTTGAAGATATTTTTGGATGGTGACAAAGAGCTCTTTTCAGCAAAAATCACAGCGTCCTTAATTATTTTCTCAGTACGAGCGTACGTTTTTCTTATGTCCGACGCTGAGATTCCGTAATCCGCTGAATAATTTTTCTCGAAAAAAGCAACAGGATCAAAGCTCTGGGGATTTTCTAATTCCGCAGCAGATTTGTATTTCTGTGGGTCGCCCTCGTAATGCCCGCCCCAACGCATCGTCTTGGCTTCTACCAAGGTAGGGCCTTTTCCATTTCTTGCTCGCACTACCGCTTTTTCTGTTTCCCGATAGACCTCTATAACATCCTCTCCATTAACGGTTACGCCCGGAAAACCATAGGAGGCTGCTCTTTGTGAAATTTTATCTATGGGACAATGCGTCTCGTACGGTGATAGCTCCGCATATCTATTTGCCTCGCAAAAAAACACAACCGGCAACGACCATAAAGCCGCCATATTCATCGCTTCGTGCACCACGCCCGCTCCTGAAGCGCCTTCTCCAAAAAAAGCTAAGGCTACAGAACTATTACCTTTGACTTGCGCTGTCAGTGCAGCGCCTACTGCAAGAGGAAGAGACTGCCCTACAATTCCATTTGCTCCCAATACACCTACCGACGGATCTGCAATATGCATTGACCCACCCCGTCCCTTACAGTAGCCATCTGACTTTCCAAAAAGTTCTGCCATCATCAGCTTTGGGTCGGCACCTTTTGCAAGGCAATGCCCATGTCCACGATGGGTACTAGTGATGTAGTCCTCTTTTTTTAAAGCAAGACAAGCTCCTACAGCGCAAGCCTCCTGCCCCAATGATAGGTGAATAAATCCCGGCATATTGCCATCACGATACTGTTTGGCTGCAGCAGTTTCAAAACCTCTGATCAACAACATATTATGATAAAGCTTTTTAGCTAAAATGGAGTTGTCGTCAATGTCGGGGCACATCTCTCAAATCACCCTTTAGCACCCTAAATGTTTTGCAATTAGCAAGCGCTGGATCTCATTTGTGCCCTCACCTATTTCAAGCATCTTACTTTCCCGGAAATACCTATTAACTTTGTAGTCTTCCATGAAGCCATAACCCCCATGGATTTGAAATGCATCAAGGGTCGCTTTAGTTGCCATTTCAGTGCCAAAAGTCTTAACCATAGCAGCCTCGGCTTGACAGTCTTTTCCCTCATTAAAAAGCCGGGCTGCATGTAGGGTGAAGCTTCTTACAGCTTCAGCATGTATTGCCATATCCGCAATTTTGGCTTGCACTAATTGGAAGGAAGAGATGCTCTTACCAAATTGTCTGCGTTGCTTGGCGTATTCCAGTGACTCATCAAGACAAGCTTGTATAAGCCCAGCACCAAGTGCACCAAAAACTATCCGACCAAGATTGAGCCCTGAAAGAGCTTGTTTCAGTCCCGCTCCTTCAACGCCCAACAAATTAGCTTCGGGGATAGTCGCATTTTCAAAAACCAATTCTCGGTTATCCATTCCGTGCCATGCCATCTTTTTGAATGACTGACCAAGTTTGAAGCCAGGGGTATTTCTAGGAACAATAAACGAGGATAAAATTGGCCTGCCATCGGCCTTTTTATCAGTTGCTGCCATCAAAATTAGTCCGTCACTTATTTCTGTTCCAGCGTTGGAAATAAAAATTTTATTTCCATTGATTTTCCAATGTCCATTTTCTAATACAGCTCGTGTTTGGACACCGCCAGCGTCAGATCCTGCGTTTGGCTCAGTTAAACCAAAAGCTCCAAGAATTTCGCCAGTCGCAAACTTTCTCAGCCAAGTGTCTTTTTGATCATCATTCCCAAGTAAGTTGTACATATTTCCAACAAGAACATGTACTTGCCAAATTAAAGCGAAAGTCTGAGAGACTCTAGCCACCTCTTCCATCGCTACAATATAAGAAAAAGGGTCGAGTTCTACTCCGCCGTATTCCTCGGGAACAAGGATGCCCGCCATACCGAGATCACTCCACTTTTGCCAACAATCATAGGGGAAATCATGGCTTTCATCCATTTTTTCTTGTGCTTTGCTGATCTCTTTTTCTGCAAAGGCACGAACCATTCTTTGCAATTCAATTGTCTCAGACTCGAAGCTCCGCCCGTTGGCTGAGTAACTTATAAGACGATCGTTTGAGTCCATACCAGGCTCCCGAAAGCAATTGGCTAATTAATTTGTGGCGACAGAAGGTTCTTCAACTGTAAATAACAAACACTGATACCTCGTTTTAGTAAGGCTCAGAAACTTATTAGGACATTGTTTTTGTTATAAAATATAAAGATAATTCCAGCAATTAAGCAGAAATTCCTCCATTAACACTAATCGACTGGCCCGTCATTCTGGCTCCTGATGGACTCGCTATGTAAACAACTAGCTCTGCTTGATCTTCTGGATCTGTAATCCCCAAATTGGCCATAGCTTCGGCTTTTGCGAAGAGTTTTTTACTGAACTCAGCTTCAAAAACAAGATCCCACGTTCTGGTATCCCTGACGAGAGAGGGACTGATACAATTTACTCGGATACCGTTTCGTTTTGCTTCCATCGATAGCCCCCTTGTAAACATAGAAATTGCCGCCATCGCAGCACCAATGACGGTCTCTCCCGGCGTGGGAACTTTTCCTGCGTCTGATCCAACGGAAATTATTGAGCCACCATTTTGTTGGGCCATCCCTGGAATAACTGCGCTGGCACATAACATTGCCCCAAGCGCAAAGCCATCAAACACGCCCTGTATTTCTTCAATTGGAAGTTTGTGAAAAAGAACGGGTGGAAAGTTCCCTCCTGCAGCCGAGACGAGTGTATCGATACGCCCAAACTCTTGCTCGACCGCTGAAACCATCTTTTTGACAGCGGACACATCTGTGACGTCAGCGAGTTGTAACGAAAACGTCTTGTCTGGGAATTCTTCCCTTAGTTTTTTTACTGCAGCCTCACCACGGCCTTTGTGTCTGCCATTTATAGCAACTTTAGGAGCACCTTGTTTTGCAAATTCACGGGCACTGGCGAAGCCAATTCCAGATGTACCTCCGGTTATCAAAACGTAGTTGTCTGATAACTCTCGTACGAGAACCTCTTTTTGGTCTGACATTTAAAATCTCCGTAAAAAACTATTTGGGACGTCAAGAGCAGCGGTCAAATTCCAATGCATTGCCCTGGGGTACTATAAAGAGACGTTTTAAAAAAACAAACATTCGTTCGAATTTATTTTCACCGCTGGCTTTTATGTGTATGTTTTGTGTAGTGGCTCCTGAAACTAGGCAAATAATCTGGGAGTTGGTTGGCTGTCTGATTTTCAGCGGGCAGCTTAATTTAGTAATGGAGGGAATGTTGTGAAAAATTCGATAAAAGAAATGATGAAATATTCATCTATGGTGCTGTTTTGTACCTTCCTTGGTATCAGTGTGGCCAATGCTGCAACAAAGTGGTCTGCTTACACATACGCGCCTTCAGTGAAGCTTCCCAGTGCAGCGCACCTAGAAAAGATGGCAAGTGAAATGTCTGATGCGACCGGTGGCGAGCTCGAGCTACAAGCAAACCTCGGCGGCTCGTTGCCAATAAAAGTTCCAGACATTGGTCAGGCCGTTGCTGACGGTGTTATCCAACTGGGCTTTGATGCTTATTTCCAGGGATTTATTCCAACGGGTGCAGCCCAGCGGATGCCAATGTTGATCGTCAACGACACGGAGTATGACCTGGCCATGCTCAAGGTTATGATGCCTCACATGAAAAAGAAATATGCCGAGGCAGGTATAACACTTCTGGGCAGCTATACGTACCCTTTAACAGTGACTTATTCGAGGAGTCCTGTGACCCGCCTTTCTGACTTGGCTGGTCGCAAAATTAGGGTGCTATCACAAGCCGGTGGAGAATTTGTAAAGGCCTTTGATGGTGTGCCAGTGAATATGTCTACTCCAGAAGTGAGCACATCTCTTCAACAAGGTGTAGTGGACGCAATCCATGCTGCTACGGCAGGTGGTGGACAACTTTGGGGACCATTAGTTGATCACAAATATGAGCTTGGTCCAAACTATGTTAACGTTTATCTGATTGCGAACACAGAAGCTTATGAAGCTTTATCTGACAGCACCAAGGCGGTTGTAGCATCAATGGTGGGAATGCTTGGTGAGGAAGTGAAGTTGAAGATGCGAGCATCTGTCGATGCAATCAATAAACAGCATATCGAAGCTGGAATGACTATTACCGCGGCTCATCCAGACGATGTAGCGGCAATGCAAGCAGCAATGATCCCTGTTTGGAATAAATGGGCTGATGACACGGGTGATGAAGCGAAAGACGTGCTCGCTGACTTGAAAGAATTGCTCGGAAGGTAGCCAATCTCATATCTTAAGTTTGACGAGATAAAGACAAGTATTTAACAGAGCACCATTTAGCCATTTGAATGGTGCTCTGTTTTATCGGGACTACCTAGGTGCTAAAATTTTCTAAATTACAAGACTTACAATCAAGGTGTTCATTTTAATGATAAAGAAAACAGAAGAAAAAGGGGCCTTGAATTGGATTATTAACGGTTCTGGATTTGTTTGTGAAATATCTTTAGTTGCACTGGTTTTGATGGTTGGGTTCGAGGTGCTTTCCAGAAATCTTTTTGGTTTGTCATTTAGTGGAGTTGAAATTCTCTCTGGCTATGTATTGGTATTGCTTACTTTTTTGGGGGGATCAGTAGCACTAAGAGCGGGTTCAGTTTATCGCATGCAGTTTGTGGAAGGTAATTTTCATCCCTTTCTTGCCTCAATTTTGGCTATTCTGGTGCATTTGGTTGCTATTATATTTTTAAGTTTAATTGTCTATTATTCCAGTAAGCTTGTGCTAAGTTCCTTTGCACGAGGAGTGACCTCCCAAGCAAACGCCAGCATTAAGCTTTGGTGGTTGCAGGTTGTCATTCCAGTCGGTTGCTCCACCATGATAATGATATTGATCTCGGGGTTAATCAAAAAATCCCAACTGGTGAAAGCCCGTTTGCTTGGCAAACGGCGGCTAAGTGAGGATGCCAAAAAATGATTTGGTCAATAGAGCTAGTCGTCATTTCCAGTTCTCTGTTGATTTTGCTTTTTGCTGGGATGTGGGCCCCATTTGCTATTGGCGCACTCGGAGCAATTTTTTTAATTTTGAAAATGGGGCCGTCAGGTCTAAAGGCTTTGGGGCTCATATCATGGGGTAGTGTGAATTCATTTCCATTAGCCGCGGTGCCATTGTTCATTTTGATGGCAGAGATACTCTTGAAATCGGGGTTGGCAGATAGAGTTTACAGAGGTATCACACCACTAGCTTCTCGTTTATCCGGCGGTTTGCTTCAGACAAACATTATTGGTTGTGGGATTTTTTCAGCAATTAGTGGGTCAAGCACTGCTACCGCTGCAGCTATTGGCACGGTATCTTTGCCTCAATTAAAAACACAAGGATATAATCCAAGCCTGTCAGCCGGCTCTCTTGCGGCGGGTGGAACATTAGGTATTCTGATACCACCATCAATTCCTCTAATTATTTACTCAACTTTTGCAGAAATTTCTGCTGCAAAACTATTCATTGCCGGAATAGGCCCCGGATTAGCTTTAGTATTGCTGTTTTGCGGTTACATAGGCGTTGTCGCACTTACTTCAAAGGATATAGTACCCAAAGCTGCAACTTCAGATCCAGTTGATTGGGCTCGCTCTTTAGCTGATCTTTTACCGTTTCTAATACTTATCCTACTTGTGTTGGGTTCTATTTATTTGGGAATTGCGACCCCGACAGAGGCAGCGGCAGTTGGATGTATGGGCTCTTTTGTGATAGGCAAAATCTGGGGTCGCCTAGGCCTTTCAGAGTTCAGGCAAGCCACGAAGGCAACTGTCAAAACGACTGGAGCCATCATGTTATTAGTGATGATGGCGTTCGTTTTTTCTTATGCTATCGCTATCACAGGTATACCGAAGCAATTGGCTCAGTGGGTTGGCGAACAGGAGATGACCGCATTAACCTTAATGCTATTTATCGGCTTAGTTTATCTGTTGATGGGGTGCGTTATTGACAGCATTGGAATGATGGTAATCACAGTACCATTACTGTTGCCGATAGTAGAGGCTTTTGGCATTGACCCCATTTTATTTGGAATAATGGTTGTTTTATACATAGAGATAGGTCTGATAACCCCGCCGATTGGTCTGAACTTATTTGTGATACACAGTCTTTACCCAGATGGAAAACTTCTCACAGTAATTAAAGGCGCAATACCCTTTGTTTTCTTGTTAGTAATAATGATCGTAATCGTCTGGTGTTTCCCAGAAATAGCACTTTGGCTTCCTCAGCGAATGTAAAAAGATGTTTTTTTGCTAGGTAGGGGTGTTTTAACGTTAGGGCCTGTCAATGATGGGTTGTTGTTATTAGAATATGCGGAGGGCTTATATTTTTGGCAAAGGTAGCTGCAAGGCCGTTATACTTTCTGGCTTATGAGCTAAACAAATGGGAAATTTGCTTTTGCGTTTAATAGTAACAACAAAGATAAATTGTAAAGTTTAGAAAAAGAATGTGGCGTGAAATTTTTAATTAGGTCGTGATGAATAACATTGTTTGTATCAGAGAAGTTGGCCTCCGAGATGGCCTTCAACTAATCAGGTCTCAACTTGCTACTAGTACAAAAGCGGAATGGATAAGTCAGCAGGTAAAGTCTGGCTTTGGTGAAATGGAGGTGACGTCTTTCGTACCTGCTCATATTCTCCCACAGTTTTTTGACGCAACTGAAGTTTTGTCAATGGCGTCATGCTTAGATGGCTTATGCCCGTCTGTTCTTGTTCCTAATTTGAGAGGTGGCAAACTAGCTCTAGGCGCTGGAGCTAAAAAAATAAATTTTGTGATATCAGTCAGTGAGTCCCATAACCAAGCAAATGTGAGGTGCACAACTGAAAAGTCATTCCAAATGCTCAAAGAGCTCATTACTGAGTCAAAAGAAGAACAAAACGTGTCAGTAACAGGAGCTTTGTCGACTAGCTTTGGATGTTCGATAGAAGGGGATATAAAACAACGTAAGGTCGTCCATTTTGCCGAAAGGATGGCACGGCTCGGAGTTCATGAAATAAATTTGGCCGACACCGTTGGGTACGCTAACCCACTGTCGGTGAAAAGCATCTTCACAGATATTCAATCTGCTGTTGGAGGCATCCCACTTGCAGCGCATTTTCACGACACGATGGGCTTGGGTTTGGCAAATATATTTGCTGCATTTGAAGTTGGAGTAACTAGATTCGACTCCTGCCTCGGTGGTCTTGGTGGCTGCCCGTTTGCACCAGGAGCGTCAGGAAACGTAAATACAGAAGACACTGTTGGCATGTTTAACTCGATGGGAATAGATACTGGTGTTGACATTGAAAAATTGATAGAGGTTCGAAGGCTACTTGAGACATGGCTACCGAAAGAAAAATTAGGTGGAAATTTGATTAAAACTTTTTGATGGCAATATTATCACTGCTCATTGCTACGATATAATTGCCGCAAAAGTGCAAAATGCGCCTCTCATTTTTTTGCGCTTTAAACCAGTTTTTATTCGAAGCAAATTTTAAAATTTCTTGTAATGTCTCAAGGTTGAAAACATTTGGGTACTTCGCGACACGTCGAAGTTGAAGCGTTTTTCAAGCTTGCGGATTTCATAATCGGCAGATTGTTAACTTCAGATATGTTTTCGAACATGATAAGTGTTATTGCATAGTCAAAAAGACCAACAAGCTATAGCATCAAACAAATTAGAGCCAAACTATGCTACAGCAATCCTATCGAGTAAATTGTTAATGTCGCCTGTGCAGATTGATATAGATGGGCCCGTAGCAACGGTGTCGTTAAATAGACCGAATAACATGAACACGGTCGATTTAGAGATGGCGCGATCTCTTTATCACATTAGTCTAAAACTTTGTAACGATGAGTCCGTGCGTGCGGTCATTATCACGGGAATAGGAGATAAAAGTTTTTGCGCAGGCGGTGATTTGTCTGCCTTTGCTGTGCACTCTGACTCAATTGGCAACTATATCCAAGAAGTCACTCACTATTTACATGAAGCCATTATTTGTTTTGCAAGTATGAACGCACCTGTGATCACTGCTATAAATGGCGTAACAGCTGGTGCTGGCATCGCTTTCCTGGGTTTTCCTCAATTGGTTTTGGCTTCAAATTCAGCCTGTTTCGTATCCGCTTACACTAAGGCCGGGCTGACCCCGGATGGCTCATCAACTTGGTTTTTACCGCGCCTTATTGGCATGAGGCGAACCCAAGAGTTCATATTTACTAATAGGATGTTGAGTGCCAACGAAGCGTTGGAATGGGGATTAATCAATCAAGTATTAGATGCAAAAGAATTGCTTAATGAGGCACGCAAAAAAGCGCATGAATTTGCAGCTGGACCTCGGATGGCTTTTGGGCGAATTAAGGATTTGTTAAACAATAGTTTTAGCACCTCTTTAGAAACTCAAATGAAACAAGAGGCTTTGTATCTCTCAAAATCGGCTCAAAGTGTTGATGGGCAGACTGGCATAACTAATTTCCTCTCCAAATCCAAATCACACTTTACTGATTAATATTTCCGTCTTGTTGTAATTTCGTTGCCATTTTCTGAACGGAGGGCGCTGCTACATTTCTTTAGAACCAGCCATTCTAAAATTTGAAAATACGGTGAAGAGTCAGAATTAAAACCACAACTTTTCTAGCTTAATCATAAAATTCGTAACCAGCCACGTTAGTGCAACGTGTTAGATGGTTCGCTGGCATGGATCTAGCCCTTCTTATTGTCTCAGCTTGAGGGTGTTGTCAAAATCGGCGAGCCAAATCCGAGCCCCAACTAAGATCTTGCATAAAAAAAGCGTAATTATTTGCCTCTGCCAAGGTCCGAGACCCAAAGCCCATGCACCCCCGCCTAGTAACCCCTGCCCCTCCGATCGAGAGACGATCTGGGCCAGTAAACAGCATAAGTAAATTATCCCTGTTATGCGCATCCAAGTCTAAAGCTTGCGGCTGCGGCTATTCTTTTTGAGGGCAGGACGCAGGCACGCGGTCCCCCGACGGGTCGTGGCGCCGCGTCTTTGGCCCGGCCAGTCAGGCCCAAAACACCATTCGACCCGATGGTTACGTTGTCTTTAATTAGCACTAGAAACACCCCTAATATAGGGTGTGATCATGCCGCAACGGGAGTGCCACTTCGAGGTGGGTGATACTTGGTATTGAGCTAGATTTAGTTGGTATCGGTTTTGCCTAAAAAGCGCATCAAAACAAATCTAACTTTTGTAAATGTCATGCTTCCCTAATATTTTAGCCACAAAGTCTTCATAGAGAGTGAATATAAACGCATGTATTTCTCCTTTAAACTCGGAGCGGCTTTTGCCGGTCTTTTTTTTGAAGCTGAGTTCTGGTTGCATAAACGATTGCATCCAATGATTTACAATGAGTAAAATCCCAAGTATGAGCCTTCGAAAGGACATCCCATCAACTGCAAGCGTTGCATTTCCATGTAACGATGGTCGTCTGTCAGCGCCAGCTGCAGGAAGGAATGCTGGTCCAATTGTGGACCTTGTTATGGAGAACGCACCTGAAGAAGGTCACGCGCTGGAAATAGCCAGCGGAACAGGACAACATATAGTGAAGCTTGCAGCTGCAACACCCGAATTAACTTGGCAACCATCTGATATTGATCCATTGCGCATTGCAAGCATCGAAACTTGGAGCAGGGACAAAATTCTAGCTAATTTGAAAACACCAGTTCTTTTAGATGCAACTCAAGTTGGTTGGTCGTCTGAACATGCTAATCAAAACTTTATACTTTTAGTAAACCTCATCCACTTGATAAGTGTATCTGAGGCGAGAACTATTATCGGCGAAATCTCACTTGCTTTGTTACCGGGTGGTCGTTCCATAATTTATGGGCCGTTCAAAAGGGACGGAAAACTAACAACTCCTGGCGATGAGTCTTTTCATCAGAGTTTAAAAGAAGCTGATCCTGAAATTGGATACAAGAATGACACATGGATGATTGACCAATTTAAGATAGCAGGATTAGCGCTGTTAGAAGTCGAACAAATGCCCGCCAACAATCTCGCATTCGTTTTGGAAAAACACAGATGAAGCCCGCCAAAAGTCCGTGCATTGATATTTGCGATTTCTCTGGACCCAAAGGATGGTGCTTGGGTTGCGGTCGCACTCGCGCTGAGTGTGACAAATGGAAAAAGATGAGGCCATACGACATCAAGGTTTTACAAGGTCAGTTGCAGAAAAGGTTATTGCAAATGACAGAAAAAGATAAAAGGAATTGATTGCCGGGGATGGCCACCATCAACAGTGGGTCACGACGAGAGAAAAGTGTTTGCCCTATTTAAATCCGTTTTTGTCGATCACTGACATATACGTTGCTAATTTGATTGTTAGATCTTTTCAGTCAACTTGTTGATGTCAGTTTCTTGGATATCAGCAACAGGTTTTGCGACACGCCAATCAGTTGTCGTTCCATCTGGTGAACGCGCTGTTATGACTGTTTCTGTGGGTGG
>CACCQD010000019.1 GCA_902547925.1 uncultured SAR116 cluster alpha proteobacterium
AATCAGAATTAAACCAACCCTTTAATACAGCGAATTCAAGGGAGAGCTAGATGCCAGATGACGCAAAAATGTCAGGTGCCACTAAACGCAGTCTTGTTGTTGAGGGCTTTACGAATAGTGTTCTGGACCCGAACGAGCCAATGCTTGGGCCGATTGAGAATGGTGGCACAATCATCGCCAACACCGCGCCGGGCTGTTGGGGCCCGATGATAACACCAAGGCTGCGTGGTGGACATGAAGTCACACAGCCTGTTTATGTCGATAGCGCAGAACCGGGTGACGGGATTATCATCCGCATTCGAGATGTCACAGTAACGTCAATCGCTACTGCATCCGGGCATGACACATCGCCCGAGGGATTTTGTCTGGGTGACCCCTATGTTGCGGCAAGATGCCCAACCTGTGAGACAGTGTGGCCGGAGACCTATGTTCAGGGCGTCGGACAGGATTCTGTCAAGTGCGAGGCATGTGACAATCCGGTAAAACCGTTTGAGATTCTGCATGGTTACACGGTTATTTTTGATGGCACCAATAATGTCGGCGTTACGCTTCCACAGGCGTCTGCCGAGAAAGTGGCCGCGCGTGCCGATCATTACGCCGCGTTGCCTGACAACTCTCGCCAGCATTCGATTTTGCATTACGCACCGTCAGACATGCCCTCAGTCATGGTCAGAATGAGGCCGTTTCTTGGGCAATTGGGCACTGTCCCCTCTATCGCAATGCCCGACTCTCACAATGCCGGTGACTTTGGCAGCTTTCTTGTAGATGCGCCTCATCACTATTCAATTTCGCATGAGGAATTAATCGAACATAAAACAGATGGGCATATGGATATTGATGCGGTCAGACCCGGAGCAATCCTTATTGCGCCTGTCAAAGTCAAGGGCGCTGGTGTTTATGTTGGTGACATGCACGCCGCCCAAGGTGATGGTGAAATTGCAGGCCACACAATGGATGTTTCAGGCAGCGTGACATTGCAGGTTGAAGTGCTGAAACACTTTGCAATTGACGGGCCTGTTCTCTTTCCTCTGGAAGAGGATTTGCCGCCACTGGCCAAACCGTTTACCAGTAATGAACTCAGCAAAGGTGCCCGACTCGCAAAATCCTGGGACATCGAGGAGTTGGAGCGCCTTGCCCCGATCTCAGTAATCGGCACCGCCTCCAACTTGAATGAAGCCATTGAAAATGGGCTTCACCGCGCCGCGACGCTGCTGGATATGACGGTTCCAGAAGTTCGGAACCGGGCCACCGTAAATGGCGCGATAGAAATCGGCCGTGCACCCGGTGTAATACAGGTGACGTTTCTGGCACCTTTGGCCAAGCTTGATAAAGCTGGCCTGGGTGATTTGGCGCGGGAGCAATATAATATCGGCTAGAGGTGAGGCTGGAGTTTCGGTATTTCGCAGGATATCTGCAGATGGTCTGCGATATCCCTCGAATGTGCCAACAGAGTCTGGTCTGAGCCAAACCTCCCGACCAGCTGAAACGCAAGTGGCAGATTTGCGGCATCACGACCAAAAGGAAGGGTGACGGTTGGCACCCGCATCACTGTCCATAAACGACTGAACAAAGGGTCGCCTGTTGCCTCAATACCGGATGGCGCACCCGAGGGTGCTGCCGGTGTCATTAAGGCGTCATGGCTCGACAGCAATTTTGCCAATGCCGCCTCACCGGCGTCACGCGCAGCCAATGCAGCATCATAATCTGCCCGCGAGGTGGAGAGACCCGTTTCAATCAAACCATAAAATGCGCTGCTCAATTGTTCCGGATGGCTGCGAAATTCAAAGTGTCGTGCGCGTGCCACTTCAAACGCCATAACGGTTTTGTGACACTCACTTAAGTGAGTAAATTCTGAGGGTGATTCCAAATCTGTCACGCTAACGCCCGCAGATCGCAAAGCTTCAGCGGCCGAAACACAGGCATCTTGCATGGATTGGCTGGCCTTATGCCAATGCGGGCCTTTGAAAAACGCAATATTCTGCGGGAATGAGTGCCCCTTCATATCACCTGGCAGGACAGTTCCACAAAGGGCCGCTCTTGCAAGAATCAAGTCCTCGATGCCGCGTGCCAACAATCCCAGTGAGTCGAGGCTTGCAGCCAACCCCATCACCCCCTGTAGATCAATGGATCCTTGGCTTGCCTTATAGCCAAATACACCACAATACGCGGCTGGCCGTGTCAACGACGCCGCGGTTTGTGAGCCAAGCCCAAATACAGCCATGCCATCAGCCACCGCAGCCGCCGAGCCGCTTGATGACCCGCCAGGGGTATGGTCCAGATTATGCGGGTTTCGTGTTGCACCGGGAAAAAAATAGGCAAACTCAGTGGTCACAGTCTTGCCTATGGGGATAGCACCGGCGCGCATAAGCATCTCTACACAGCTGGCATTTCTTGGCGCTTGAAAGCCCTTATAGACCGGGCTGCCCCAGCTGGTCGGCAAATCGACGGTATCAATAATATCCTTTACGGCGAACGGCACACCATGGAGGAGTCCCTTTTCTGGCTGCTGGTCAGCCGCGCGAGCAAGCCTTAAAGCCCTATCGGCATCGAAATCTATGAAGGCATTGACCGCACTGTCCCGCGCGTCTATCCGGGAAAGATGATCCCCCATAACCGTCTCAGCGGTTAATTTTCCCGATGAAATATGAGCGGCAATTTGGGTAGCCGTCATCGAACAAGTGTCATTGGTCACAAGATCGGTCCGGGTTCATATGATCGGTCCAAAGCGTCCATCGCCGATGCAAAAATGCTCAGGGGTGGGTCATAGATCCCGCCACCAATACGGCCAAGTTCTCCAGCCTTGTCAATGATACCAAGGGCAACAATCGGACCCGCTCCAAAATTAAGTGATGATCTGAGTGGTATTCCGATTTTGGGTGCCGCCTCGGTAAAATCAAAATGCGCGCCGATTTTCAGGGCCTCACTTCGGGCTTCAAAATCATCTGGCAGCACATTTTTAAAAACCTTTAACTGCTCTGGTGCTCCAGATATCTGCATGGCACCAAGGCCCAAACCTTCAACCACCGCACTGTCGCCGATGGCACCGAGCCGTCTGTCACCATTCAATCGCTCTTGGATTTCGCCATTTGGTGGTGCTGCCATTTCGGTAAACCATTGGCCGGGCAGACCTGCAATCTGAAGCCCCATCCGAACCCCGTTACCGCCCATCGCCGTGATCATGCTGGAACCGATGACGCCTTCGGCTGCAAGCATCATGGTTTTTGTTGCAGCCATCCAGAGGTTGAGGAACATGCTCGGCGATTTTCCAAAAAATTCAAATATTTCAGAGCTTACTGCTCTGCCTCTTACGCGGCTTGCCAACTCATCAAAAAGGCATTTTGTCGCCGCTATGGTGCGGCCGTGACAATCATCGCCGTGGCGCAAACCGGATGAGGCTATGGGGATCAACTCAATGCCCTCTCCAAGGCCAGAGACCAAGAAATCTAGCACCGGTCCATTGATCCAGCGTAAATGCTCAACAGCCTCATCTGATCTCTGTCCAAGTCTGATGGCCGGGCCAGTTCCGCCATTGATCGGCGTCAGGCAAAATTGATTTCCATGATTTCCATCATAGACATAATGTAGCGGCATTTGCGGCGTCACAACAGCCGCCAATGGTGTCACAACATTAAAATCTTGTGCCGGCTTTAGGATTATTTCACCAGAACGCACCATATCGATGGCGTCATCCAAATTTTTGGCCAGCCCCTCAAACACTGCACCAACAGCAGCTGAGTTCACTATGGGTTGGCATATCTCGTTTATCGTTGTGAAAGCCGGGCCGGCATGCAGAAATACATTTTCATCAATACCTACCTGATTTCTAGCCGTTTCAAAGCCACGCCAGAATGGCTGCGCGACCGAAATCCGATCAAATGCCAGCAGATCTTTTGGGTGATGATTGAACTCCGTCATACCGTTCAAAGATCAATTCCAAGTGTCTTCATATGCCTTGAGGCTTTGCTTGATGAAGTCCACTCTCTCTTCGCCGAGAAGATAGTCTGCGCTGGTGTAGATATCAGCAACGTCATGCGCCACTTTGCGCAATACCGCCTCATCGTCACGGCCCTTCTGGACGGGGATGTTCAACATCGTGTCTCCGCCGTAAGTGGGGATGGGGCTATCACAATGTTCGCCCGGTTGGACAACATCACCACCGTTTTGTACCTCGATTATGGCCTGCTTCAATTTACGTCTCACCTTGGCAACGCCACGATCAGTGAAACACAAATTTTCCCTCGCATGAATGTTTTTGGGGCCTTGTGAAACCCACGCATCATAATCCCCAGGATCAGCCTGCATTTGTTCATAGGATCGGTCTGGACCCTGACCATAGAAATCTGTTTTGCCAAAGCCAACCTCTTCGCGATTGGTCAATCCCTGAGGATCCTCGCCTTCCCTGAAATGACGCCAAGCGATGACCCGGGTATTCTCATCATCAATTGGCACAACCCAACGAGACAAGCCGCAACGACCAAAATACATAGATTTATCTGGCGTTGGGAAATGTCCCCCATTCTGGGTGAATGACGGCAACACTTTGTCGTGTATTCTGAGCCAGATTATGTCCCCAACCCGTCTGGTGTTGGTGTAGAAATCGCCAATTTTGGTGGAGAAATACTCAATGCGAGGCAATTCAGCGAATGCTTCGATAAATTGAGAGCGCACCGCTTTTGTGTGCAAATAAACCGTGTGGAACGGATCCCACGCATTCTCCATGACCTGCAGCCAATTACAGGGCGAATCAATCAGATATGGCAGCATTTCGTCACCATCATCATCGAACGTGTCATAGAATGGAAAAGGAGGGGTCTTGTCCGGCGGCCCCATATAGGTGAACGCCAGGCCTTTGTGCTCAATTACCGGATAGGCACCTAAACATACTTTTTCTTTGATTTTACTGGCTGGCGGCTCGCAGGGTGTCTCCAGAATGGTTCCATCAACATCATATTTCCATCCATGATAACTGCACCTGATGCCACCCTCTTCGATAATGCCAAACTCCAGCGACATGTTTCTGTGCGCACAATGCAGGTGCACCAGGCCCAAGCGGCCTTTTGTCTCGCGGAACAACACCAAATCCTCGCCCAAAACGCGAACCCGATAAGGCTTGTCAGAAAATTGATTGGTCATCGCAATCGGCAGCCAAAAACGGCGCTGATACTCACCACACGGTGTTCCTGGTCCAACCTCTGCAAGCAAGGGATCGGGCTTCTCGGACCACACATATTGCTTGGCATGCCCCCTGAAATTACCCTCTGGGACACTGGGTTTTGAGTTCAGCTTTCCATCTTCCATTTTCAACTCCCTGAACGAGCTTGCAACGCCTTTTAAGAAACATCGTTTACTCAGAATATAACAAAACCCTCAATTAGGACAGTCAATTCTGGCGGCCAGACACAGACTGCCAAAAGCACTATCTGTCGAAAGGATCTGGCACACCCACCTTGCCGTTCCAAATCACCTTTTCCTGCATGAAATCCCGGATAGCGTTCGGGCCTAACTCCCTGCCATAGCCGGATTTTTTAATGCCACCCACAGGCGCACATGCGCTCACCGATCGGTAATGATTTATGTAGACTGTGCCGGAGTCGATTTTAGTGGCGATCTCGCTGGCAAACCCCTCATCAGTGGTCCAGATGCCAGCGGCGAGACCATAATCTGAGTCATTGGCTAAGGTTATAGCCTCCTCCTTATTTGAGAAGCTGTGAACACAAAGCACCGGCCCAAATACTTCCTTGCGCCAAATTTCAGCGTCAGGAGACACATTTTCCAAAATTGTTGGTTCCATGAAAAAGCCATTCTCAAATCCCGGAACAACTTTCTTTGAGCCGCCTGCCGCGACCGTTGCCCCCTCCTGCTTAGCACGATCCAACATCGACAGGATTTTATCAAATTGCGCTTCATTGGCGATTGGCCCAATGTCGGTGTCCTCACGCAAAGGATTGCCAAAATGCAGACCATCCAACTTTTCTTTCAGGCGTTTGACAAATGCGCCCCTGATTTCATCCTGGATGATCAATCTTGACCCGGCGACACAGCTTTGGCCGTTTGAAAGAAAAATTCCCGAAACGACCCCGTTTATGGCGCTCTCCAGATCAGCATCGGCAAAGACTATCTGGGGGGATTTACCGCCCAACTCCAGGGTCGATGGCTTCACATGTTTTGCCGCTGTGGCGGCAACTTTCGAGCCACCAATCTCAGACCCTGTGAAAGAGACTTTTTTAACCGCATCAGCGTCAACAATCTCAGCGCCAACCTCATCACCATAGCCGGTCACGACATTTATCAAGCCATCTGGCACCACGGCAGCCAGCACCTCTGCAAACAAAACAGTCGAGGCTGAGGCCATCTCAGACGGCTTTATGATCACGGCATTTCCGCCCGCAAGCGCGGGGGCAACTTTCCAAGCCGCAATCATCAGGGGAGAGTTCCAGGCTGTGATCGCACCAATAACGCCGTAGGGTATCAACTCGAGATGGGCTGAAACCCCCTCAAGATCGAGGGTTAATTCCTCAACTTTCATTTTCGTGAGAGTGAGAGCGAAATGACGATACCATCCGCCAAGCCCGGCCATTTGGGCTGCGACCTCACGAATGCGTTTTCCATTGTCATTAATTTCAATTTCGATGAGCTGCTTATGCTCGCTGTCCAACCGGTCAGCAATGCCATTCAGAATTTCGGACCGGTTGGCATTACTGTCTCGCCAATTAGGCTGCTGAGACGCCGTAAGCGCAGTCTCAACAGCGAGGTCAACGTCAGCTTTGTTTCCCCTGGCAATCTGCGCCCAGACCGCACCCGTGGCTGGATTGACGCTGTCAATCCATTCCCCGCTGTTTGGCGGGGTAGAATGCCCGTTTATGAAATGTTGAAACCGCCTGATCATGTCTACGCTCCTCGCTACCCTATTCCTCACACCTAAAACAATATGCTGCCATTTTGCAATTTACGTTGCACAATGCTTATGTTGCCAGCCACGGCGCGGCGCTCCATCAAGAGACGGCAAAGTGAAGCAAAGGTGTTTCATTTAAACCAAAAATTCTGGAGATTGTTGATGAAAAACATTTTACCTCTGCACGGTGGCAATCTGGTGTACAAGACTTTCGGCAAAGATGACGCCGACACTATTTTCTTTTGCCATTCACTCGGCGCCAATCAATCCTTGTGGGGCCGCCAGATTGAACCGCTGTCAGACACCTATCGCATCGTAAGCTGCGACCTGCGCGGCCACGGCGAGTCAGACATATTTTCTACCCCATACTCCATTGCAATATTGGCAAACGACATCCTTGCCCTGCTCGACCATCTTGATATTCCCTCCTGCCATTTCGTTGGGTTATCCCTTGGAAGCATGATTGGGCTCTGGCTGGGAGCCAACGCACCTGATCGGGTTAAACGCATGGTTCTGGCAGGGGCAAGCGCAAAAGTGCTCAACAGCGGCGCCTTCGGCAAACGCATAAGTCATATCAAACAGCATGGTCTAACGTCGATGTTCACAGAGTTGGACACCCGTTGGTACACCGATGGATTTACCACCACGCATCCTTTGATTGTTGACGCAATACGCACGATGGTGGCGAAAACACCGATTGAGGGGTATGTCGCCGCAACAATGGCTGTACGCGATTTTGACATCACCGGGCAATTGCCTGATATCACCGCACCAATGTTGCTGATCACTGGTGCTGATGACAAAGCAACACCGCTATCAGAAGCCAAATTCATCAGCGAGACATGTCCAAATGCAGACCTCATCATAATCGAAAACGCCTCACATTTGGCACTGGTTGAAAAGCCAAAACTCTTTGATGATGCACTTGTCAATTTTATCACCGGCATTGTTTAGGGGCCGGGCCAAAGGAACGGTAAATCCACAACTTCATCCTTTGCAAATCCATGGCCACAAATCCCAAACTACAAATCCAAAACCAATTTTTTCGATTTGCATCCAGCGACGCACAAAGCGACAGATGTTTCCTGTTCATCCGGCATTAAAACAACATCATTATGGACAGGCTCACCCTCAAGGTAATCAACCACACAGGTGCCGCACACACCAGCCTCACACGAGGTTTCTACGACAATATTTACCGCTTTGAGAGCTTCGATAATTGTTTGCCCCTCGCCAACATCGACCGTCAGACCGGAGCGCAAAAGCTCAAGGGTGAAATCACCATCTTTTGACGCCGCGTCATCGGTCCTGGCACCTGTTGGATTAAAATCCTCAGTGATCAATGACCCACCCTGCAGGTCAACCACCGCCGCAAGCGCAGTCATCAAACCCCGCGGTCCGCAACAATAGAGTTGCGCGTTTGACTCACTGGCCACCAATTCGGTCAAATCGATCGATTTGGAGGGATCGCCCCCATCATAATGGACCAGCATGTTTTCCCCGAAGAGAGGCGTGAGATGGTTAACGAATGCGGTTGTTTCAGGCGCTCTTGCGCAATAATAAAGTTTCATCGGTATGGCGTTGTGGCGACAATGATGTGCCATCGAGATAAAGGGTGTAATGCCAATTCCGCCCGCAACAAAAACATGAGAAGTCGCACCGCTAACAACTTCAAAATTATTCCGAGGATGGGACACCTCAATCACATCACCAACACGAAGTGATTGATGAACGAAGGCCGAGCCACCACGGCCCTGATTTTCCAGAAGAACAGCAAATTGATAACGGTTACTGTCCTTTGGGTCATTCATAAGTGAATATTGCCTCACCAGACCGTCGCGGAGAAACACGTCGATATGACCACCCGCGCTGAAAGGGGTGAGTTCATCAGCCTGTGCAGAGACCATTTCGACACTTAATATTCCTTTTGCCTCGTATCGCATCGCGCTTATGAGAACTTTTTGTTTCGCTACCATTTCAAAGCATCGCCTCTGAAAAAAAAATGTTGCTGATAAAGGTGGTTTACAATCGGAACATTCAGAAATGCACCGTTTGATAGATTTTTCCGTATGTTTTTCGCGCGGTTTAGCTACTCTCAACTCCCCACGGAGGGCCGTATCATAATTTCACGTTACACATTGACCGCCCTGTTATTTGTTAGTGCGCTTGGCGCTGTGCGCGGCAGTGTGCCTGCCATCTCAAAAATAGTAATCCTCGGCGGAATTGATCCCATTTTATATGCAGCCTCCATTTCGCTTTTTGGGGGTTTACTGCTCATTTTGGTCAACCGCGTCCTTGGCTGGACCACACCGTTGACAATGCAGGTCGTGCGGTTCTCATTAATCGGCGGATTTGTGGGCATCACCATTCCACATATCATTTTCTTTAACGGTATCGAGAGCGTGGATGTTGGTATTGCCTCCGCAATGATCAGCGGCGTCCCCATCATCATTTATGTGCTTTCACTGATATTTAAACAGGAGACATTCGCAGTCGGGCGCTTCATGGGTGTTTTGTTTGGCCTCATAGGCGTTGCTTTGATTGCGGGTGCCGGAATAACAGAAGAGGCGCTGATCACTGCGTCTTTTGTTGGTATAGCTCTCATCCTGTTATCCACCTTTTTCTACGCCTCAAATGTGGTCTACATATCGCTGTATCTGCCCAACAACCTATCCCGCATGCAGGCAGCTGCATGGATGATGATCTTCGGGTCGCTGCCAATTTGGCTCTACATCCTGATCGGTCATGATCTGTCTCTGATATCCAGCGCCGGGCAAAACCCAGCCTTCGTCTTTCTTCTGCTCCATTGTTTCGTTTCGGGTCTGGCTTACTATCTTTCCTTTTACATCATCTCAAATTACGGACCTGTGATTTACTCGGTGGCGGCCTATCTGATGGTTGCGTTCGGCATATTCGTTGGGGTGATCGCATTTGGTGAAAGTTACGCAACTTTCGATATGATTGGCGTTGGGTTGATCATCCTTGGGGTTATTGCTGTTACCATGAAACGAAATCAAACCGGCATTGAACCAAGGCTTGATCCGCCGCAGACATAAAGAGTTTGCCCGGTGATAAAGGTGGCTTCGTCTGACATGAGAAACGCCACCATGCCAGCTACATCTTCAGGCCGGCCAAAACGTCCAAGGGGAATCTTGTCCAGCTTTTGTTGACGGATGGCACTGCCGGGTGGGTTGTTTTTGACAAACAACTCGGTTTCCACAGGGCCTGGGGCAATGGCGTTGCAGCAGATATTGTATTTACCCAACTCGAGTGCCCAGGTTCTTGCGAAACTTGCAACGGCCGCTTTTGATGCTGAGTAGGCCGTGCGTGTCGCAAATCCCAAAATCAACTCGGAGGAAATATTGACCACCCGCCCTTGTTTGTTTCTGATCATTGAGGGGAGGATGGCTGCCGACAACTCAGCCACCGCGGTCGTGTTTACATCCATCACCCCTGCATAAATCTGATGGTCAAACTCCTCAATCAAATTAGGGGTCGCGATTCCAGCATTATTCACCAAGCCAAAAATATCGTCACGTTTGCCCAGATTTGCGAAAACGACACACCTGCCATCTGAATCCATCAAATCACAGGGCACGTGCAAGATATCTGTCGACGCAGGTTCAGTGCGGCTGAGTGAAATGACACCAAAGCCCTTTGATAGCAAACACTCACAGGTTGCAGCGCCAATCCCACGACTACCGCCGGTCACAATCACCATTTTTTTATCTGGCATTTAAAACGCTCTTCCAACTAAACCTTTATACACAGAACTCACGATAAATATCCTGTACCCCGTCTGTGGTGAAGTATAGACAAAAATATTTCTCTTCACGCAACAAATTTTCTTGATACGCAACCAAAATTCGATTTAACTATTTTCCGGGTGAAACAAACTATAGCATTTTAGCGTGTGCGCACACGTGATAGCACCGCATAGCAAAAGGGTAGTTTTCATCTCTTGACGATCAGATCACTTAGCATTTGGGATTGAGGTTATGGAAGACTATCGCGAGATCATTAAAGAGTGGCGGCAGCGACCGAATGAAAACTATGGCGGTTACCATTTGGCTGACCGCCCTGCCCCAGATCCTGAGCTTACTGAGACGGGTCCGCGGACCCCGGCTGGAGAATATTGGCGCCGTTTCTGGTTTCCAATTTGCCTGTCCGAGGAAGTGACAAACAGACCGCTTCGCAAGAGGATTCTCAGCGAAGATTTGGTTGTGTACCGTGATGGTGAAGGCAATTGTGGTCTTTTGCACCTGCATTGCAGCCACAGGAACATGTCACTTGAATTTGGCATAATCGAAGAAAGAGGCATTCGCTGCGCGTATCATGGGTGGCTATATGATTATGATGGTACGGTAATGGAAACACCGGGCGAGCCAGCAGGAAGCCCATTGTGCGAGAAAGTCAAGCAGGGCGCCTACCCCGTTCAGGAATTTAAGGGGTTGGTGTTCGCCTATATGGGGCCGATGTCCGAAGTGCCAGATTTCCCCATGTATGACACTTTTGAGTTGGATGGGCATGAATTAGTGCCGTATCGACTGAGTTACCCGTGTAACTACCTGCAAGTCGCAGAAAACACCATGGATCCGATTCACACTGTCTATCTGCACACCCTGGTGGGTGAAACTCAATTTGAAGAAACTTGGGGAATCACTCCTGTTCTAAAGTTTAATGATGGCGAGACGGGTCTTTATTCCACCCTGACTTATCGTGTTGATGACATGATCTGGGTGCGAACGCAGCAGACGGTGTTTCCGACTTTTTCCCACGTTGGGGCCTTTTGGGAGACCGGCAAGGATGAAAAATATTTCGTGCGCTCCAGCATTACCAAATGGACCGTGCCAATCGACGACACAAATAGCATGATCATTGCCTGGCGGCATTTCGGCCCGGCGATCGACCCCGATGGCAAAGGTAAGCGTGACGAGGTAAAGATCGAGTCCGTCGATTTCGAGGGGCAAACCGAAGCGCGTGACTATGATGAAATGCAGCGCAACCCCGGTGATTACGAGGCGCAGGTCTCAATCGGCCCGATCGCACGGCATGCCGCAGAGAATCTTGGCAAAACTGACCAAGGTGTGATGATGCTGCGGAACAGGCTCAGACGGGGCATCAGAGACGTAGCCAACGGCAAACCCGTTGTGCATTACGACGGGGGCAAGCCGATCAAGAATCTTTACACGCAAGACACCGTGATGCCCATTCCAAAGCGGGATGATATGGACGATGACGAGTTGATGGCTGCCGTCGCCGAAGAGGTTATGCGGATTGTTCGTGAAGGTGACAATTTTGCCGGTGCAGAGAGAGAAGCCTTCATCATCGAAAATCTGAAAAAGATTAAATCAGATAACCGTTTTGTTGTTGGTGAATAGTGGAAAATCGTTGGATTGCATATTTAATCCCACCATTAATTGTCACCCTACTTTTGGTGGCGGGATCACAATTTGTATTCATTCAAAACAGCTTCTATCAAGACCTTGGGTTGGGTCGGACAGGAACTGATCTTACGCTGGTGAATTACTTGAATTTTTTCACCGACAGTTTCTATCTGAAAACCTTTTGGATCACGATAAAAGTGTCTGCGCTTGCCTCGCTGTTTACTCTTTTTCTGGGGTTTCCGATCGCCTATGTGATCGCCAGGATGAAATCCAGATTGGCAATGTTGCTGTTAGCGGGCATCGTCGTGTCCACCTTTGTGACCATAGTGATCAAAGTCTTTGGGCTGATTATCATCTTTTCCGCAGATGGTGTTTTGAACACGACACTGATGGATTTGGGGCTCATCGACAGAGCCTACAGCATCATCGGAACGCAAGAAGGTATCGTTGTTGGCCTCATGCACTTCACCATCGGGTTTAGCGTTTTGCTTCTCTATAGCGTGGTGGTGACCGTGCCGCCATCATTAGAATATGCTGCACAAATCCATGGGGCATCACGGTGGAGGGTTTACCAGAGGGTGATCATTCCCCTGTGCACGCCCGGCTTTGTTGTTGGTGGATTGATGATCTTCAACATGTGTATGGGTGCCTTTACCTCGGCCGCACTTCTGGGCGGAGGACGCGTACTTACCCTTCCTGTGCTGGTTCAGCGAACAGTGATGATGGAGGTGAAATATTCGACAGCAGCCTCCATCGCTTTTGTTTTGCTGGTATCTGTCATTCTCATAAATCTGATTTCATTGATCGCGATCCGGCGCCTCAGATCAGCCCGACTGGTCATCGCATAGAGGACAGATATGCAAACCTGGGTAGAAAAAGTTATTTTATTTGTCTGGTGCGGCTTTTCCTACGTGTTTCTGCTGTCGCCGATGGTCGTTGTCATGGGCGCCTCTTTACATGGTGGTGAATTCTCCGCGGCGATCAAATTTCCGCCGGTGGACCCCTCTTTTCAATGGTACACAAAAATCCCGATGCAGCAATTTGAAGCGCTGGGTTTGAGCCTGATCGTTGCCGCCGTGGCAACCTTTCTGGCAGCACTGATCGCAGTGCCGGCCGCTTTGGGCCTCGTGCGAAGCAATTTTAGGGGAAAATTTATCGTAACAACAATTTTCCGCGCACCATTGCAAATTCCAGCGATCGTCTCCGGCATCGCCTTTTTACAGTTCTATTATCTCATCTATGACAACAGCAGCCTGATGTTGGCAGGCACCATACCGGGAATGCTGATCGGCCACGTGTTTATCGCCACCCCTTTCATGTTTGGGACAATAGTGGCGGTGCTTCAGCGATTTGATCATCGCCTTGAAGAGGCAGCACACAGCCTTGGCGCGGGAAAATGGCGTACCCTTTACCGGGTCACGATCCCGACAATAATGCCCGGTATATACTCAGGCGGATTATATGCGTTCATGGTGTCTTTTGCCGACGTGCCAATGTCGATCTTTTTAACAGCGCCAGGGTTCGTGACTTATCCGGTCGAACTTTTTTACGCGCTTGAGAATGACTTTGACCCTAGTATTCTAGCATCATCGTCATTGGTAATCGTTTTCTGCCTCGTCATGCTTCTTGGAGTGCAGAAGATGGTTGGCCTAGAAACATTGCTCCGTTCGGGTGGGGGCAGTGCAAGATAAAGTAAAGGAATTTTCAACAAAGGGAGTAAGTCATGAATAAAATAACAAAAACTTTTACATCAGCCGCAGTGGCAGTTGGATTGGTCGCTGCTGTTGCCACCTCTGCCTCGGCGGGTGAATTTGATGGAGTGACCTTGAAGGTAGCTACGTGGGGTGGCTCTTGGAAGGCAAATATGGAAAAAATCATCGTGCCTAAATTTGAAGCGCTCGGTGGTAAAATTGAATTTGTCACGGGAAGCCCTGCATCAAGCTTTGCAAAGCTGGTGGCTGGCCGTGGAAGAGCACCATTTGACGTGATGGAAGTGCTTGACGCGCAGGTTGGTGATTTCGCTCAGGTTGATTATCTGCAGCCGATCAATCTTGACCTGATCCCCAACAAGACAAACATCCAGCCGTTCCAATACAACAACACCTATGTTGGTAGCTGGTTCACCCAAGAGGTTATCTGCTACAACACTGAAAAATTCAGTGAGCTTGGTCTTTCAGCTCCTAAAACCTACGCTGATTTAGCTGCACCAGCCCTTCAAGACAAGGTTTCACTACCTGATATCAACTCAGGTGCCGGTCTGGCGAATTTTGGCGGCGTTATTTTTGCAGCAGGTGGAGACGAGCAGAACATCCAGCCTGGCCTCGATCTGATGAAAGAGATCAATGCCACCAAATTTTGGAAGCGCGGTGGAGAAACAAAGACACAGTTTGAAACAGGCGACATCTACGCCGCAGTGGTCCATGCTGGCTGGTGTGCAAGAGCGGCGCGTGCTGGCTCTCCAGTGATGTCAGTTCATCCTGAAATCAAGCCTGGTGTGAAGGGTCTGGCCAAAGAAGGGTGGCTTGGCATCATGAAGTCCAGCGAGAATGTGGCAGCTGCGCATTGGTTCATCAATGAGTATCTCACCACTGATTTTCAGTATGAGTATGCGATCAACAGCGGTGTGTTCCCGTTGAACTCAGAAGCCATTGAAAAAATGAAATCCGATGAAATCAATGCGCGCCTGATGGAAATGGACGCTGGAAACATCTCAAAAATGCTCCGCATCGATTACAACAAAGTAGACAAGACCGCTTGGATTGATGGCTGGAACAAGACACTGACAACCAACTAACCGTTGGTCGTAAATAACAATAAAACAACTTCGCTGAGTTTGGTTGGGTAAAATGTCCGGTGTAAAACTTGATAATATCGTGAAAAGCTACGGGTCAACTGTCGCCGTAAATGATGTCTCTTTGGACATCAAGGAGGGTGAGTTTCTCACCCTTCTCGGACCATCTGGCTGTGGTAAAACGACAACATTACGTTTGATATCGGGCTTTATCCAGCCGACCAGCGGCGCTATTCATTTTGGCGATAAAGATGTGACAGGGATTGCCCCGCAGCATCGACAAATCGGCATGGTATTTCAGGACTACGCCCTATTTCCCCATTTAACGGTCGGCGAAAATATTAGCTTTGGCTTGGTTGAACGTCGCTATGAAAAGGCGGCAATCAAGAAACGCGTCTATGAGTTGTTGGCATTGATCAAACTTGAAGAAGCTGCAGATCGGTACCCAAGTGAGATTTCCGGTGGTCAGGCACAGCGGGTTGCCGTGGCGCGAGCCGTGGCTCACCCCCCTAGTGTCTTGCTGATGGATGAACCGTTGGGTGCACTTGACCTGAAGCTTCGTGAAACGATGCAGACAGAGCTTAGGCGTATTCAACAGGAACTTGGCATCACCGCTGTTTATGTGACGCATGATCAATCTGAAGCGATGAATATGTCCGACAGAATTGTCGTGATGAATGCAGGCATCATTGAGCAAATTGGCTCCCCAAAAGACATATACTCGAATCCAAAATCTGTTTTCGTGGCAAATTTCATTGGTCAGGTGAATATTCTGGACTGCCATGTAGCAACGCAGGCCGATAAAACGACTGAACTTGATTATCACGGTCAAAAGATCACGGCGCAAAATGAAAAATCATTGCGGCAAGGAAAAGCCATATTTCTGGCGATCCGGCCCGAGGATATCAAGATCACGGTGAGAGCCGCTGGCAAATCGCAAAATAGCCTAAAAGGCGTTGTCTCAGAGGCATTGTTCTCAGGCAATGTTATGAAAATATCTGTGACGCTTGATAGTGGTGATGTGATCAAAGTTGAGTGCCAGCCGAAGGCAAATAACTTTGACATTGGTGACCATGTGCATGTCAATTGGATGCCAGAAGATTGCAACATTCTGCTAAACTAAACCGGGTGAGGATGATATTATGGACCGAATACCAGTCAATCCGGGCTCCGTAGAATGGTCCGGTGAAAACCCCGGCATTTATCTCAAGTTAGACCCTGATGGTGATTATTCAGTCGTAGCGCTGTTTTTCAGGATTGTGTTGTCACCGCATGGACGGGGTGTTGGCGCGATCATTCTTGGAGATCCAGACACCGCGGCCGGCTATCCAGAAGTTCCAAATCTGTGCCTCACTGATAACCGCCCCATGATGACGTATCTGCTCGATAATTTTGCCTCCAAATTTCCAACATTGGTCGGCAGATCCGGTGTTGAGGCGATGAGTTGGCATGACATTACCAAGAACAATCAAGATAATCGCAACATGCCACACAGCTACAGCGAGGAGCTGACCGCGGATGACGTAACCGTAAAAATGACATGGAAAGGCCTTCAGCCACCGATGGCCATTGAGGTCGGCCCCAATGAATCGGCCACCAAAGCGCATGATATGTATGCCGTATTTTTGGAGGCCACCGATGCACAGATCACGATAAATGGAACGGCATTGCAAGGTCAGGTTGTTGACCGGCAGTTTTTTGGCCGGACGATGAGCACCGCTTTTCTGGCATTATCTGAAACCTGGGTTAATCCTAACGAGAATGAGTGAGGAAAGACCATGCCAATAAAACCAAATGTAAGAACAGGTGGCGTCGATTGGACGGGTGAGAACCCGGGAATGCTTCTAAAAACCGATCCGGCAGGCGACTGGTCAGTTTTGATGCTTTTTTTCCGGATTGTTTGGTCACCTGTTGGCCCTGGCAATATTCTGTTGTTGTATGAAAAACCCGGCAAAGACGCGGGCTTGCCAGAATGCTGCAATGTGATCATGGCGGATAATGAAGCGTTGCGTGACTATATCAAAACCGGTTTCATCGAAAAGTTGGGCACCTTTGGTGATGCCCCTGCCTATGCGGCGTCCTCACAACTGACCATTGATGATGTCGTTAGCGATGGAGACCCGTGTGGGGATTTCTACAGCGAGACTGTGACGGGTGGCGGGTTGACAATCAAATTGGTCTGGGAAGGGCTGGGCAAGCCAACCGCACTTGAATTGCCGCCAGTGCTCACCGGTACCGGTGAGCACGTCATGTATAGCCTGCTTGTTGACTCAAAATCTTGTTATGTTGAGGTCAATGGACGCCGACTAGAAGGGCATCCTGTGCCTCGTGAGCAGGCGGGCCTGCCGCTCTCAACAGCGTTTCTGTATTACTCAGAAACCTGGGTTTTCCCCGACATGTGACTGTGGAGTCATAACCTGCTAATTGGCACCGATGGCGGCAAGTCCTGCCCGGGCTACATCCAAATCATCATCGCCTGAACCACCGCTGACCCCAATGCCGCCGAGATGGACACCATCCAGAACGATTGGCAAGCCACCAGGCAGATTGGTGTATTGACCGGCTGTGGCAAAAGCCACACCAACTTCAAATTCCACAGGCAAGGCGCCCGACGGGTGCTGGCGTTCTGCTGCCACCCGGGCCTTCGCATAGGCTGGGCCGGAAGCAAGGTCAGCCGCCCCATCAGTTCTGGCAAAGCAAACAAGACCGCCTGACGGGTCCATAATGGCGATACATTGCGGTACATTCATCTCGTCAGCCCTGGCAACTGCCGCCGCCATCATTTTGCTTGCCGCCAGATAATTAATCCGTGTTATGCTGGTGGTATATGCCATGAGATATGTCTCCCTAAAGTGATGCCCTGTTGTTTGGCTGGTGCGTGATCTTGCGTATTTTTCTGTATTAAAGCTGATTCAATACGTCTTTGGATATTTTGCAAATATAGCTGTATTTCGGATTTACCATCTGAGTGCATCTTGCTTCTGCCACTTGTCCCAGAAGCATATAAGCCTCCTCATAGCTGAGCCCGTAATCGGCATTCAACCAATACACCATCTCCTGAAATGCTGTCCGCATCGCATCTTCAAGAGGCCGCGCACAGCCTACTGTGCAAAGGTGGGTTGGCGTCTCGATCCGCGGCCATGTCATCTCAAATGGACGCGGACAGACTTCAACTTCGATCGTCAAATGTGCGGCGATTTCAATCGCGCCCATGCCATTACACTCACCATCGCCCTGAATAGCGTGGCAATCGCCCAAATAGAGATAAGCCCCATCATGATGCACGGGTAGCATTACAACGTTGCCGTCCGTCACTTCCTGTACATCCAGATTGCCACCAACCTTGTCACAATCGATTGTCATCAGCCCGCCATTTACCGGTGCTGTGGCGATACAGCCGATCATTGGCTTTACCGGCAGCTTCACCTTATCCGACCAATGGACGATCCCATCTTTGACCAGAACATTATGGTTTTTGATACCAAATTCCTTTTGCCGACACCAATCTGGAAAGATACCAACCCCAGGCCACAATGCGGTGGTGCCGATGCCTTCAACAGCGACTTTGTGAATTGTCACCTTGAGCATGTCACCAGCTTTGGCGCCTTTGACCTCAATCGGGCCTGTCACCGGATTAACAAAGGGAAGCGTGACATCATCTTCGGTTAGCCGTTTATCCAACCCCGTTAACACACCGCCATTTATGTTTATCTCTGCTTCAACCTCAAAGACTTCACCGGGGGTGATGCTGCCAACAAAATCATCCGTTGCCGCGAACGCAAACTTAAGCTCATCCCGATGAAAGAGCACTCTACCGTCTTTGGTTTTGCCTTTTGTCATATCAATATTTTCCTTAATATAAGCAATGGGGACCGAGGTTTATTTGACTAAGTTTATTATGCAAGCAATTCACGATGGGCGTTGTCAATAAAGGCACTATCGACCGGGTTAAGTCCGGGCGCACCTGCGATATGGCCCCACTCAGATGGGATAGGCCGCAATTCAACATTCGACATCAATGATGCCTGATTCTCATTGTCGGCGACTGGAAAATAAAGATCTGTCTCGCATGGCATGAGTATTGTCTTTGCCGTGATTGCCTTGCAAGCGGCCTCGAAGTCACCCTTGTACAGATCATTATCTGCGATGTCCGCAACTTGCCATGTGTGCATCATCCCCAAAAGATCATTTGCGTCAAAGGCCAGAAAATTTGGCTCCCAGAACTCCTGCATATGATCAGCAGCCGTTTCCTGGCCCAATTGCTGATGCAATTTATATCTGTAAAAAGCCTGTGAAGGCCCCCAGCCAGCCCAAATCCGGGCAAAGGCGCGGATGCCCGCCTCGGGGATAGTTGTGTATGCACCGTTGGAAAATGTGGGATCAGCCAAAAGGCCAGCTTTTACACCCTCAAGAAAAACCCAGTTGTGAGGGGCTGTCGCCGCGCTGCCGCACCATGAGATCATCCTCTCAACGCGGCTTGGGAAGATTGCAGCCCAATGATTTGCCTGTTGTCCGCCCATGGAAAAGCCAGTCACCAGCGCGAGCGATTCAATTCCATATTCCTGCTCAAGCATTTTCTGCTGGGCATGCACATTGTCCCAATGGGTGATTTTCGGAAAATCCGCACCTGAAAATGGCGCGTCGCTGTTCGAGGGGGATGATGAAAGGCCATTACACATCATATCCACCGCTATGATGAAATATCGAGACGGGTCCAGAGCCTTGTCAGCGCCGATCATCGCCTCATAGTCAGTGTGTTTGCCGCCATAAAATGTAGGCATCAGAATGGCATTGCTGCGCGCCGCATTCAGCGTTCCAAAGGTGGCGTGTGAGATTTTTAGATTTGGCAGGACAACGCCACTTTGCAACTCGATTTCACCAAGATTTACAACGGAAGCAACAACTGACATTCGCCCATCTCACAAAACAACTTTTAACAAATAAAACTACCATAAACAGAACGATTAATCTTGTTTTTAGGACGCTTTTTGCTGACGACTTAGAGATTTCTGCGATCACTGAGGCAATGAGTGCGGCCCGTTAAACTTGCAATCCGGGCCTAAATGAAAGAGGAATGTTGGTGGTCATGCTCTAGGGCAATTTTGGAACTCCAACGCCAATCATGCTGTCCCGGGTGATGATCGTCTGAAGGTGCTTGACGGGCATATCCTCGGTACCGGGCGGGCAACGCGGCATGACCATATATCGAAAATCAGCCGTGCTGTCATAAACCCGAATTGTTGTCTCGGCGCTTATACTGAGCCCAAATTCGATTAAAACCTCACGCGGGTCACGCACCACACGCGCACGATAGGCAGCACTGCGGTACCACTCGGGCGGAGGACCGAGCATATATCGGGGGTAGCAGGAGCATAGGGTGCAGACAACGACATTGTGGACATCCACCCTGTTTTCAACAATTGCCAGATCAGGCATTGTCGAGACATCATGCCCGAGATTCGCAATCGTTGCTTTGGGATTGGCCAAAAGCGCCTTTTTGAATTTCTGATCTTTCCACGCCCTGGCAATAATGGATGCCCCAACAGCAGCTGACTGAGATGCTGTTCTATTCATCTGATCATTGAGTTCGGGTGGGGTTATGACCCCTTTTTCCAGAAGCAACTCGCGCAGAGCCGCTTCCCAGACTTCACCTTCCAAAAGAGTGTGACCGTCAAGATCAGGATCGGTGGCATGGTCATGGTCATCGGTATGGTCATGGTGGTCTGCCATCGTCAGCCCTCCGGCTCACAGAGCCATTTTCCCGCAAGGTCGGCGTAGGTTTCATCAGTTTGATTGCCGCCCCACAGATTTGCATGTGTGAAACGGACGCGGTAGAGAATGTGCTGGTCGGAGCTCTTCTTGAAATACGCGGTCAGCTCCGGGTTTTCAACAGGGCCGAGGCATGTCGCAACCTGACCAATCTTGCCTTTCAAATAATAGGGAACCCGATGATGATCGGTTGGCCAAAGCCGTTTTACGCGCACCATCTGACCTATCGAGAATTCCTGCGTTTCAGCCATGTCTCAATCGCTTTTTCTTTGCTGAGCGGCTTTGTTTTGCGATAGCACCTGCTGTTGTTTGGCCTGCCACTCTTGGTCTGAAAAAACACCGGTTTCAATGCAAAGTGCCGCCATCGCCCTCAACCACCGGTCATAATAGGACAGCTTAAGATAATCCTCATGGGTGAATTGTTCTGACGCCCGCCGCATTGCATGGATATTCAACAAGCCTTTTCCTGCATTGCTGAGCAACAGCAGCATAGCATCAGCACGTTCTTCATAGGGTGTCTTGGGCATTTCTTCACGTGATATGCGCGCGTCAATGCCATGGGCCAGCAAATGATTGAGGAAACCACCAAGGTCATGCGCACCTCTTGTCTCATCATGAGTGTGGCCCATGGCCTGTTTATCATCCGTCATTGGCTTTGATCCATACCGCATTGTCATGAAACGCCACGCCACCAACCGGAGCAACAGGGTCCGCACCGGTAAGGCTGTTCACGCCAATACCGCCGATATAGCTTTTGTTCGGCCACAGACTCTCGACCACAAGAACACCCCGTTTTACACCCTCAAAATACTTGGCGTGGATAAGAATTTGCCCGCGATCATTGCCAATCTGACAAACGTCACCATCCGCGATATTACACTCATCCGCATCAAGGGGATGGATCATTAAGCAGGGACGCCCCTCAAGTCTGCGCGATGTTTTGGTTTCAGTGAAACTCGAGTTAAGAAAATGTCTGGCTGGCGCTGTCACTAGACAGAATTGCGTCTCCGGTCTGGTGGACTCCAATACGTCCCAATGATCGGGTAATACTGGCATTGTGTTCAGGACATCATCACTTACGTAGCCGTTGGGCAACAGCGCCTTCCAATCAACTGAAAAGCGGAATTTGCCGTCTTCAAATGAAAAGCCTTCCAAGTAATGTGATTGATTAAAATCAGGCTGGCAGTCAAACCACGGTTCGTCTGCAAATTTGTCCAATGTTGGCCTCTTGGACTCTTCGAGAGTATGGCGGAGAACATCATTTTCCACCATCTCAAATCCGGCATGGGACCCTCCCAGTCGCTTGCCAAGCTCTGATATAACCTCATGATTTGAACGACATGTCCCCGGCGCATCGACAATCTTCTGGCCCAGCATGATATGTTGATGGCCGCCCCCCTGATAAAGGTCATCATGCTCAAGAAACATGGTGGCCGGCAACACAATGTCGGCCAGCGCAGCGGTTTCGGTCATGAATTGCTCATGCACGACAAGGAACAAATCATCTCGATGCAAGCCTTCAAGGACTTTGTTCGTATCAGGTGCAACAACTGCTGGATTGGTATTCTGGATCAGCATCGCCCTCACCGGTCCACCACCACGCAAGGCCGCGGTGTCTCCGCACAGAATTTCACCGATGCGTGATTGATCCAACATTCGGGCTGGCGCATCAATATCCAAGCCCTCGATCAGCGTTTTATTCCAACGGTAGATATTGGTGTTGTTGTGAAAGGCGCCACCACCCTCATATTTCCACGCGCCAAGAACTGAGGCGATGGAGAGAGCGGCGTGCATGTTGACGGTTCCATTGCGCTGGCGGGTGAAACCATAGCCAAGGCGAAAATAGCTTCGCGGTGTCGCGCCGATGAGCTGTGCAAATGCTTCAATTTCATCAGTCGACAGGCCGGTAATCTCGCTGGCCCACGCGGGTGTCTTGGTAGTCAGATGATCTCGCAACGCATCGGGGCAATCGGTATAGCTGTCGAGATAATCGAGGTCTGCATAGCCATCACGAAACAGGATATGCATCACCGCACAGGCAAGCGCAGCATCAGTGCCCGGCTTGATGATCAATGCCATATCTGCCTGTTTGGACGTGGCGTTATGGTAAACATCAACATGCACAATTTTGGCGTTTCGCGTTTTGCGAGCCTTTATGGCATGCCGCATGACGTTAACCTGGGTGTTCACCGGGTTGGTGCCCCAAAGAACAACGCAATCCGAGAGCGCCATTTCACGCGGATCAACGCCAGCAATCAATCCGGTTCCAGCCATGAATCCCGTCCAGGCAGGATTTACGCAAATCGTGCCATACATGCCGGAATAGCCTTTTGCCCGGGCAAGACGATTTATGCCATCGCGCATCAGCAAGCCCATCGTCCCGGCAAAGTAATATAACCACACCGCCTCACCGCCATATTGCTCAGCGACGTCACCGAAGCGTTGGGTGATCTCATCCAATGCCTCTTCCCAGCTTATTTCAGTAAATTTGCAAGCGCTCTTTTCACCCACTCGGCGGAGAGGACTTGTCACCCTATCAGGATGATAAATCCGCTCGCTGTAACGTGAAACTTTTGCACAGATGACCCCATCAGTGTAGCTGTGCTGTCGGCCACCATGCACTTTGGCAATTTTTCCATTTGCAGCCAGTTGCACCTCAAGTCCACAGGCAGACGGGCAATCATGTGGACAAACAGTTTTAAAAATTCGCTTTGGCGAGTCTAAGGTGAAATCTAATTCCTCTGACAATGATTGGAGCTCCTGTTTCTTCAACTAAGAAGGCCGCGAATCAATTGACAACCCCTTCTTGCAGTCACATTAGACTTGTTCATATGGCGTTGCGGCCGCCGCTCCATTTTTGGTGTCAATGAGTGTTGAGAGCGCGTCACGCAAACACGATAAATACAGATTAAATTCTGCTGATTTGTCTGATTGAATATTAATTTTTTGGTGAAGCGACGCGTGCATCTGCCGATTGTGGAAAATTGTTGCGTCCATAAAAGTGAAGGCTTCGATTAACTCACTCACCGATTGGATTGAAAGATCGCAACGGTCCAAACAATATCGAACTTTTGGATCAAGCGCGTTCGACAGGGCATCCCTCGCCACGTAACCTGAGGCAATATTTATCTGACCGAGGAGGCTCTCAATCTCTTTCAAAATAGTGAAATCATCCACCCAGGTGATATTAAAGTCACTGCCCTCGCCAACAACAATCGAGTCATTTCTTGATCCATAATCCATGTGTCCTCCACGCTTTCTTAAAACAAAAGTCAAAAGCGACAATATTGGCTGAGCAAAGAATAACAGATTTCTCTATAAATCTCATCCCGAGAGAGCGGTGTGTTTTTCAAACCCCGTGCCCTAATTCTTGAATTAGGTGCGCGTGATGCCCCTAAGCCTTTCGGAACGTCGCCGCAGCAGTTCAATCACAGTCAGTAGAACAATCGACAACAGCACCAACAGTGTGGCAACCGCAAGAATTGTGGGACTAATCTGCTCACGAATTCCTGACCACATTTGGCGAGGAATGGTTCGCTGTTCGGGACTGGCTAAGAAAATAATAGCCACAACCTCGTCGAAGGAGGTTATAAAGGCGAATAGGCCACCTGATATTACACCGGGTAAAATTAGAGGCATTTGTATTTTAAAAAAAGTAGTGCCTGCTCCCGCCCCTAAGGAGTTTGAAGCTCTTATCAAAGATTTATCAAAACCGACTAAAGTTGCTGTTACTGTTATTATTACGAACGGTGTACCCAAGACTACATGGGCAAGAATCACTCCAATGTAAGTTTGGTTGAGTTGTATTTGAGCAAAGGCATAAAACATTCCCGCCGCAGTGATAACTAAAGGAACGATCATTGGGGAAATCAAAACTGCCATAATGAATCTCTTGTAAGGCATCTCAGACCGGCTTAGCCCTACGGCAGCCAAGGTTCCCAAACTTGTTGCAATCAATGTTGATGCGATGCCAATGATGAAGCTATTTTTGATCGCTCTGATCCATTGTCCATTTTTCCAGCTATCCGCAACCCAAACCCAATCCACCGGCGCTTCTGGCGCTGCCATACCATTAGTTAGTATATCTTTGTACCAACGTAGCGAAAACGCCTCGGAATCAAAACGAAGCATGCCCTCTGTAAAGCTAAAATATGGTTCGACATTAAAGGAAAGGGGCAACACAACCAGTATTGGCATTATCAAAAAAAGAAAAATTAGGCCACAAATAGTCCTAAACAAATAGTGCCAAATTTTCTCACCCAGCGTCGTGTAAGGGGGTAACGCCATTTCTCTAACCTAACTTAACGTTGTCGATGCCAACTACCCGGTCATAGGCCCAGTAAAGCAAGAGTACGCCTGCCAGGAGTATTCCTCCTAGAGCTGCAGCGAGCGACCAATTCAATGACGACTTCATATGGAACGCGATCATGTTTGAGATTAAAACGCCCGACTGCCCCCCGACCAAAGCTGGGGTGATGTAATAGCCAATGGCCAAAATAAAAACTAACAGTCCCCCGGCTCCGATACCCGGAACAGTTTGTGGCAAATAAATTCTAAGAAATGCCAAAGTAGGTGTTGCCCCCAAAGAACGGGCCGCGCGAACATAGGCGGGTGGTATAGTTTTCATCACAGAGTACAAAGGAAGCACCATAAAAGGCAGCAAAATGTGAGTCATTGCGACCACGGTACCGGTCATATTATAAATCAAAGAAAATCTACTATCATCACTGGTGACACCAACCCAAACTAAAATATCGTTAACAACACCCTGACTCTGCAAAATGGCAATCCATGCGGTGGTTCTCACGAGGAGGGAGGTCCAGAACGGTAACAACACAAGTATCATAAGCAAATTTGAAGTCTTTAGAGGTAAGGTAGCCAAGAGGTACGCCACTGGATATCCAAGCAACAAACAACACCCCATAACCACTGCCGAAATGACTAACGTCCGCCAAAACAATTTTACGTGTATTCGCTCCTTCTCGACTTTTCTCTCAAAACCTTCGTTAAGCTTGAGTTCATAATCCAAAGCGGCGCCATAAAATGCAGGTGTCCAGGTTTCGGAGGTAAGTTTAATAGCCTGCCAAAATTCCACCCGTTTCCATTTTTTGTCTGCTTTTAAAATGGCTTCCTTGAACGGCGCTTCCATTTTTACGGCTTTTCGTGCAGTTTTTGTAAATGTTGATCTTGCCCCCGAGTACTGCCTATTTACTCGGGTTGCTACCTTGCCAACAGTGCGTTCTTTTTTCCCTTTGGCTAATTCCGCAGCTAAGGTTGCAAACACAAGTTCGCCTGGCAGTGACTCCCCATCCCAATCGTTGAGGACTTCCGCTGTTCGGGGCATGTACGTGTAGAAAGTGTCGTTATGCACGCCCTGCAACATAAGAGCAAAAATCGGCACGACAAAAGTAGCGATGATAAAAGCAAACAGCGGCAGAACCAAACCTGCCGCCCTCAATTTGCTCCGAAATAAAGCTCTCGCCAATTTTTTCTTCAGTGGCGTTCCATCAGCAGCGGTAATCGGCTCAACTACATTGGGCATAAACATTCCACTTAGATTTCTGTGATTTTTAGGAACTTAATTGTTTAAAAAAGAAATCACGGCCGCCGTAAACAGCGGCCGTGGAACTAAATGTTAGCCGGCTAGCCAAGCGTTGAACTTTTCATTGATCTCGTCAAAATTATCAGCCCAAAACATGAAATCATTGGCCAATGCATTTGTCAAAGCCGCTGGCGAAGTCGGCATATGGTCGAGCATCTGAATGTCAGGATTATCATGATATGTTCCGATCAGCGGAGCAGACGATTTTCTTGCTGGACCATAGGAAATCCAAGACGCCTGAGCAGCAAGTTGTTCCGTGGCCGTAGCAAATTTAACGAAATCCAGCGCATTTTCCAGATTTTTTGTGCCCTTCACTATTGCGTAAAGATCCAAGTCATAAATTTGACCATCCCAAACCATTTCAAAAGATTTATCCTCAGCCGCAACGGCATTAAAAACACGTCCGTTCCAAGCTGTGGTAAAAATGACCTCTCCATCGGCGAGCAATTGAGGTGGTTGCGCACCAGCCTCCCACCAAATCACATCATCCTTAATAGTGTCGAGTTTAGCAAAAGCTCTAGCCAAACCCTCCTCAGTACCAAGTGTCTCGTACACTTCAGAAGTGGGAACTCCATCTGCAATAAGAGCAAATTCTAGTGTGACCCGTGGGTTCTTCCTCATACCACGCTTTCCCGGAAAGGCCTCGGTATTGAAGAAGTCAGCCATCGTTTTTGGTGCATTCCAGTTCCTTACTTTACTGGAGTCGTATACGTAAATTGACGACCAAACAATATTTGGCACTGCACACTCTGAGGAGAGCGATCCGTCAATAAAATCCTCAGTAGCAGGCGTTCCATCCGGTGCTGGTGGTAAACTGGAGTGGTCAATAACTTCGAAAAGACCCTCATCGCAACCCCGGATAGCGTCTGAAAGCTCAAGATCCACAACATCCCACGAAACATTACCTGACTCAACTTGTGCTTTGATTTCAGCCAAGCCACCAGTGTAATCTTCAGATATGATTGACTTTCCAGTTTTTGCCATCCAGGGCTTGTGATATCCCTCAACTTGCGATTTCGTGTACGCGCCACCCCACGATACAACAGTAAGATCACCCGCGTATGCATTACTGCTCAGCAGTCCTGCAAAAGTGGCAGCCGCCACTATAGTTTTGTAATTCAATGACATAACGTCCATGCTCCCATAAAATTGCGCAATGCATGCGCCTTTCTCTACGGTACTATTTCTATCATACAGCACCGACTACCTCGCCAGAGATTTCTGACGAGCATTCTTTTAGCAGTTTAATAATGTTTAATACAAATAATCAAGCGCTCGGCAATCGCTAGTCTCCCACCCAACGTATACCTCAGCTCCAATAACCAAGCCTAATTGACTTGATGTGTTTGGCACTTTAACAATGAAATCATCGTCACCGGCAACATTCATCCGACACCGGATGTGATCCCCAAGATAGATAAGCTCTTCAATGCGGCCATTTAGCGCAGTCAGTCCCCGAGATTTTTTTGGCGTCACAATGCAGCGCTCAGGCCGGACGGAAAGCAATGACCGCTCACCCTTACCACCAACATTGATTGCCAACGCCTTTACCATGTCGCCATTGTCTAATTCAACCGAGGCAATACCCTTGGTAACATCTTTGACCGTTCCCAGCAGGCGGTTGTTCTCACCAATAAACTGGGCGACAAAAGCATTTTCTGGTTTTTCATATAGTGTGACTGGATCAGCGAGCTGCTGAACCACTCCATCATTAAACACAGCAATGCGGTTTGACATGGTCAGCGCCTCTGACTGGTCATGCGTCACATAGACCACGGTCACACCAAGTGATTCATGGATATGTTTGATCTCATACTGCATATGCTCACGCAGCTGTTTATCCAGCGCGCCAAGCGGCTCATCCATCAGCACAAGATCAGGCTCGAACACCAGCGCCCGCGCAAGGGCGATCCGCTGCTGCTGGCCGCCTGACAGCTGCGCCGGCTTGCGATCGCCAAAGGCACGCATCTGCACCATGTCCAGAACCTTGGCCACTTTGTCCTCAACCTCGGCGGCACTCATCTTTCGGACCTTAAGGGGGAAAGCCAGATTTTCAGCCACCGTTAGATGCGGAAACAGCGCGTAATTCTGGAACACCATGCCGATGCCGCGCTTGTGCGGCGGGATGTTATTGATCGGCCGACCGCCAAGCTCGATGTCGCCATGTGTCGCCGTCTCGAACCCTGCCAGCATCATCAGGCAGGTTGTTTTTCCAGAGCCCGATGGCCCAAGCATGGTGACAAATTCACCAGCAGCAATATCGAGATTGAGGTCTTTGACAACGAGCGTTTCGCCGTCATAACTCTTTTGGACATTTTTGAAACGAACAAAAGGATCGCTGCTGTCGAGCATAATGTTACCGCTGTGAAGTGAAAAAATAAAAAGCGTTAGATAAAAGCACGTCACCATGTTGCTTGGCAAGTGCTGAGGGCGTCCTATTTTCGACGCGTATTTCTCCCGTTTCACGCTCAGGCTTCTCCCATTTTAACGCCTGGGCAGCAACTCTGATTCAGGCGGCTTTTAGGGGCTTGACCGGCGTCTGCAAACTGGCTAATGGCTCTGCCAGTCACTAATGGAGTAAGCTCATGTCTAACGATCAAATGATTCACGTAACGCGCTGGCACAATGGCGAGAAGACATTCTCCCCCTTTTCAACTGCCGAGATGACCCGCCGCAGCAGCGCCATGCAGGCGCTGATGGTGGAAAATAACATCGATGCCTGTCTGTTCACCTCCTACCATAATGTCTGTTATTTCTCCGGATTTGTTTACTGCAAATTTGGCCGTCGTTACGGCGCGGTGCTGAACGGTGATGGCGTGACCACGATCTCGGCCGCGATTGATGGTGGCCAGCCATGGCGGCGGTCGGTTGGCGATAATGTCACCTACACCGATTGGCGGCGCGACAGCTATTTCATCGCGCTGAAGGATTTGCTGAAAAATGCCAAACGGCTTGGCGTCGAATTTGACGAGGTCAATCTGGAGTTAAAAACGCTTTTTGAGGAGCATTTTCCAGATGTTGAATTGGTTGATTGTGCGGC
>CACCQD010000020.1 GCA_902547925.1 uncultured SAR116 cluster alpha proteobacterium
GAATATTTCTAAATGGTCAGGTAAGTGATGACAGTTACGTGTCTTATGGAGATTGATAAGGCATTTAGGTGTCGTATTTATGTAGATTTATAGAGGTCCGTTTCGGTCACCTACATGCACACTTTCCCTATATTGATAACGACAAGGGTTAGTGTGACTTAGTTTGGGTAGACCGCTGGGTAGACCATTTAAGTGTGTTGACAAGTGTCCACGTAAGTCCGATTCTACTGCTAGCTTCAATCACAGCGATGGTATGGAGCTTAGACAGAGAAACCTACCTCTCCACCAGCACCGATTTCTTATATCATATTTAGTGTAACCGATTGTATTGCAACAGATTAACTGTTTGCATGTTGATTGGTATGCAACAAAATGAGAAGCAAGTATGATGCTTCCCACGTGCTATTTCGTGATGGTATTTACTATTATGTGAGGCGTATTCCAGACGATCTCACCGCCTTCTATTCAGTCAAACGCTTATACTTCAGCTTGAAGACCAAGTCGTGTGTTTCGGCCAAACGGCTGTCCACTTTTGTTACTCAAAGGCTGGACGAGTATTGGCTGGGCTTACGCCTCCAGAATATGGACATTCCAGATATTCAGCTTGTCCAAACAAATGATCAATTGGCTGAAGACATTACTCCCCCACTCTCTGATGCCCTGGACCTCTATCTCCGCCTAAAAGCAATTGGTGAGGACAAGGTGTTTGTGAGAACAGCCAACAGGAATGTTGGTTATGCGATAAAGGTCTTGGGTGACAAGCCAATCAGACAATACTCATCCTCTGAAGCTGCCATATTCCATGATTGGTTGATTAAACAAAGCATGTCCATGGGGACAGTAAAACGAGTCTTTGCGTCTGTCAGGACCGTTGTAAACCTGACCATATCTGAGCATGGATTGAACTGTATAAATGGCTTTGCAAAAACCTACTTTCCAGCTGATGAGCCGATAAATGACAGGTTAGCCATCCCCAACGAGAGCATAAAAAAGGTCCAAGCCCTTTGTGTTGAGATGGATGATGACATGCGATGGCTCATCACCTTGATCAGTGACACTGGCATGAGATTGGGAGAAGCTGCTGGTCTTCATATGGATGATATTAAACTGGATGAACCAATGCCATACATTGATCTCAAACCTCACCCGTGGAGGTCATTGAAGACCAGAGGCAGTCAAGGTTGTATTCCACTCGTTAGTGCTGCTCTATAGGCTTGTAGGAGGCTTAGAGAGGTCAATGACAGCAGTTCTCTGGCCTTCCCACGCTACTGCAACAAATAGTCGTGCAATGCGAACTCAGCTAGTGGTGTATTGAATAAATGGCTGCAGACACACGTGCCAAATGGATGCGTAATCCATAGCTTTAGGCATAGTCTTCGTGATCGTCCCAGAGCAGTGGAATGTCCATCATGCAGCAATGCGAAATGTTGGCCTAGTTATAGACCAGCTTTGTGACAAACAGCTTTGTGACTATTCCACATTAGATGCTGGCAAGGTACGTGATGCACTGATTGGTAGGGGACTGTCTGTACTATCAGTTAGGCGTATCTTCACGACAGTCAAAGCCGTAATAAATCTGGCGATAGCAGAGCATGGTTTAGATATCCGCAATGCACTTGCTGCCATCTAAATGCCAGAAGCAGAGAGAAAGAAGCGTGTCTCAATACCTGTTGAGACTATCAGGCGGATACCGCAGTGATGCGTGGAGCATGATGATGACATGCGGTGGCTAGTTGCATTGATATCCGACACAGGCATGAGAGTGGCTGGAGCAGAAGGACTTCACATTAATAACTTTAAGCTGGATGAAGACATCCAAGCGTTAATTTGTAACTAATTCTAGTGTCTCTTCATTTATCAACGAAAATTTTAGGAAGACGTCGAAGTCTGTCGCAGACCGTTCCACAAGAGAATTGCATAACAAGAGAAGCTCTCTCCATTTGACATCCTCGGCTTTGAAATGTTCTTTCCAGATAAATTTTAAAAGTAAGTCATCATTATAAAGGCGCTCTAACTTGCGAAAATCCACATCTGGATTATTTTTTTTTATTGATAGCAGGCTCAAAGTTTCATCCGGTGAGTGCCCCAGCATTGCCAAACGGCTTCTGTAAACAATTTTATTTGGAACTTTGTTTAGCTGGAGCCCCAGACTTGACAAGGTTTTAATCAAAACGGGCATGGCTTCATCATCCAATTCTGACCCATTCATGTATACAGCGAGTTCATCCGATGGAAAATGAATAGTTAGGTTTTTGTTCAACGAGTTGATATCGTCTTCATTCAACTTTTTTTCCTCCTCCCAGAAATTGAAAAATTCATCTGCATTATCGTTGTGTTTGAATGGTTCTTCACTTCAATTAACAAATCAACGCGTTTTTATTTTTAAGCCTATCATTTTGATGGTGCAACAGAGCAATAAACCTTCAAAACAAGCGCTAGTAATGCCTGTCGGCTTGGATGAAAATTGATGACATTGAAACCTCATCAGTGCTAGTCAATTGCAATCGTCAGATAGGCAGTATCATCGATAGTGATTAGAGGTAGCCACGCCACTTAAGCGAATGACACTCCTGCTGCATTTAGCTTTTGGACGCCTCCAGGGATGAAGAGTGCATTTGATAATTAGCCTAAAATTGGAGTGTCAACTGAATTGGTCACATTTATTGCTTTGGAAGCTACAAAATCAAGTTAATCTTGGTTTCGTTTCATTTGTTTGAGCTCCTCATTGAGAGAAATCCAGTGTTCATGATCCTTGTCAATGTAACCAATCGCTGTTTCCATCCATTTAATTGCTTCTTCTACTTCACCAATTTTGAAAAATTGAGCTGCAAAGTTACTCATGAACAGAATAAATCTACTGCTCTCATAACGTAATTTATTTAGTACTATCGTTTCTACATTTCCCATTTCAAACAACTTTGGTCCATCTGAGCTTTGATTAATCCTGCTCAAAATTTTTGGAACTGTCTCCTCCAAGTCATATCCTTCCAACTTTAATGCTTGAAAAAAATGGTCTAGAGCTATGCTGTCCAGCTCAGTCGCTCGTTCGTTATCTCGCTCTTTGTCCGCTTGTAGACTGTAAATGGTGGCTAGGCTGTGGTGAGTGCTTTGCAAGTCATCTTCACCAATTAAGTGGTCGTGAGAAGAAGTTGGCTGTTTCCTCAAAAAAATACTCTTTTTCAATGATTCTATGGCCTTGTTGAGATCGCCTTTCTCTCGTTGGACAATACCCAAAGCGCTGTAGACGGTTGCCACAAATTGGTTTTTTGCTTCACCAGCCTTTATTGATTTTTCAAAGTAATAGCGAGCCAAGTCTAAATCTTTGTTGAGATAAAGACATAGGCCTGCCCAGTACATCAAGTTCCAATCCAACGTTTCTTTTTTTTCTATTTGCCTTATTTTAGATAACGCGGAATCTAAATTCCCATTTACTATTTGCTCGTAGATTTTTTTCTTTAAACGATTGTTTTGCATTTATTTGTTTAATGTTTGCGTTGAAGGTTGACGACAGTTTAAGACTTTTGCACAGAACAAGTTGGCCAACACCTAATGTTGCACACTTTCCCTGTACTGATAAAGATAAGGATTGTGGGTAGACAAATCTGTGCCTGTTGACAAGTACAGATACGTGCACAACTCTAGGCTAACGGTTTTACGACAGTTCAGTTGGTGCATCTCAGTGGAACACTACCACTCTCAGCGGGCACCACTTATTCTGTCACAATTGAACTACTCAATTGATTTACAAGCACATTATTTGCAGCAGTCAATGTGGGTAGTCAATGTTCGTAAACTTTCTAACCCAAACCTTCAAATCTGAGTCAGAACTTGAATTAGCTGGACTTCGCTGGACAGCCTTAAAAGATAAATACCGCCCCATACTATACGCAAAAGATTTGACAAGGTCGGCTTCAAGGCGGGTTGCGAATAAGCAAGGGAAATTTCAAATGGCATATATTTATGAATATGAAAGTGAAGCAGCGATGAAGGAGTGCCTCCCGATTTGGCGAGAAATTGATGACATTGAAACATCATCAATGCCTGTCATATACAATCGCTACAGAGGCACGATTATTGATGATGACTAAAGAGACAGTTGAGTGGCTAACAGTACTTAACGTCACCAAGTTTTTATTGAAGCGTTATGCGATACTTATGAGGATTTGTGATGTCTACAGGTGTTATTACCAGCTTTACGCTGATTGATTTTCTAAACGAAAGCGAGATGACAGCCTTTTTTGTGTTCGTCGAAAAGAACATGGAAGGTCTTTCTGACGAGTTGCGGGCCAATGGCATGACGAAATTCTATGTTACTAGGGTCTTCAACAAAAATGACAAATTTACTGTCGGCAACTGGCTCGAATACAAAGACGCAGAGTCTTACAAGGCTTGTGAAGCTATTTGGGTAAAATTCTTCACAGAGAAAGCCAGCAAGTCAGGCATAATTGGAAAAATAGCGCCGCACAGATGTGTCGTTCAATATGATTACAGCTAGATTCAAAAGATTGCCCTATCCAGTTCAAGCATCCAGCCACTGCTAATCTATTCAGGCAGCCCATGGGAAAACGGATGTAAAAAACGCTTCAACGGAACACTTAGACGAGAAGTGCTTAATGCTGAATGGTTCCAAAGCGCCAAACAAGCGCAGGTCGCAATCAATGTCTGGCTGAGGCAATATAACCAGATAAGACATCATCACGCATTGGGCATGAGACCACCCGTCCACGAAACCCTATTAGAGAAAGCCAAAAAAAGTGGTACTGAAAATGGGGCTAGACACCATAGCTGGTTGGAAGACTGCAGGTGTGGGGCATGGATATGGAGATGGTTATGCAGTTGACGTGCTGATGCGTTGGATCTCAGAAATTGAATTTATTCATTGAGCAACGAAGTCAACTAACACAACTGCCCTGTTGTTTTGATACTTGATTGTAAACTTTTTCATGAATGCTGATGATGACACCACTTCTTCATAAATCTTTTCCACCTCTTTGAAAGCTTCTTGCGTCTGGTACTCAAAAGTGACTGACAACCTGTGTTGGTCTTTATTCCAAACTTTAGCAATAACCTGCCTTTTCAAACCAGCTTTCTCAAGCCGTTCATACACTTCCGTGGTCATCATCTGCTCACGATTGGAAATATAGAGTTCAAGATCATTTTCTGACTGAAAATCAATCAACATGCTGTTTATAAAAACCGTGCCTTTTGTCACACTAAAATGCTCCCGTTTAAGAGTTGGGTCCTCGGCAGCTAAATTTAAAAATAAACCACACGTAAAATTATACCTCTTGTCGCAAAATTCTTGGACGCGATTGAAGTTTGTTCCTCAAAACTTTTTTCTGCCTTTCTGAATGGTTTTTGGCATTCAATGAATGCCTTTTCATCTTTATTCTCCCACAGATTACCTAACATGAAAGAGCCTTCCTTGTTCCAGACTTGACTCACTGTCTGCCTAATCGCACACGCTGCTTTGAATCAAGAACTCATTTCCTGAATTATCGTCTGCCACTCCTCTCCAGCGACTCTCATATCACTTTCTAGATTGAAAGCTTGAAGTTATATAACTCATTAATACTGCAACCATTTAGTTTACTCCTTACAAAAAAAAGGCGGTTTCATTGACTTAAAAACAAGAGGTAAGACTGAGTAAATAATCATCGAACAAATTCTGAGACCACTACACCTCTATTGTTAAAAATCTTAAAAACGAATTTACTCATTTGGTCTTTTCGTTTTTCACCAAATTCCTTCGTTATTATCTCCTCACACGCCTTAAATGCTTCCTTGCTCTCATATTCAAAAACCATTGAAACTCTATATTGATCCTTATTCCAAACCTTTGAAACAACATGCCTGATTAGTCCTTTGGCGGATAGTCGACCATACAGTTCTTCAGTCCAAACCTCATTTAAAGATTTCAAGAAGAGATCAAGCTCTGGTTCGGTTGCAAAGTCCATAAACAGGCTATTCAAAAATACTGTTTCATTACGCTTGCTCATTTTGTTGCATACCAATCAACATGCAGACAGTTAACCTTATGCAATACAATCGGTTACACTAAATATGATGCAGGAAAGTGGTGCTGGTGGGGAGTAGGTCTATGCTACAACTAAGCACCACTACCGATGTAATTGCAGTGATACAGCCAGTTTATGGTTCACTGACTCTCTGTCAACATGCACAAATGTTTCTCATTTTGTTTCACACTAATCCTTATCGTTATCAGTATAGGGAAAGTGTGCAGTTGAGTGAAATCTGAGTTTCATCTGAATATAGGTTAACTGCCTCATTGTAAGTGTTATTCATCTAATCCTGAATAACACTTAGCTGCCGCAGTTAGACTGCCTTAGCAATCTTCATAAGACACGTAACTATCATCACTAACCTGCCCCATGCATGGGCCAGTGGGGGTATGTAGGTAGCATATTGTTGGAGTGTTACACAGTTCAGGTGCGCATCTTGGTAACCACGACTAGTTGCATTTAATTGTAGTTGCATGGGTCACCAACATGCTAATTTTCTTGTGACATCACTGTCGATGCTTAAAGTTGGGGGAAGTATATCACCGGGGCGATGGCACTCCAAATGCTATCATCACCTCCTTTAAATTCAATATTTACCTCGTCTCGTCTTTCTAACTCAGTTGAAAAATAAAGGTGTGGTTCTGAGGAAACAAAAACCGCATCAGCCTCTACCAAAACTTTATTTCGGCTGTCGCTTATCACTCTTATCACCGAAGACCCTGCAGGTAGGTCAAAGCCAAGCATAAAATTGATGCCCTGAAGTGTCTGATGAAGGGACGCGGCACCTTTGCCGCGGAGCAAGTATATTTCATAGGCCCCCATTTCCTCATCATTAAAAAGTTCTAAATAGGCGACGGTTGCATTCGTTTGAAAATAATTTTCAAGAGCCTTTTGGGTTCCAAGAGGAATAAGTGTCTCTACAACGATGGTCTCAGAAAATTCAGATTGTGATCTAGTAAATTTTGTATTTGGATGAAGATAACGCTGAGTGGCTTCAACAGCCCTTTCCAGCGACCCATCGTCATCCTCACCCAATAATGAGAACTTAGCGGTGACCGGAATTTCGACAACTTCGCCATCTGCAGCAACATCGACGTCGGTTGTGTAGAGATTAACAAGTATGTCATCCGGTTTGCATCCAATTAGAAGAAAGATAGCAAATGCAAACACCAAGAACCGTCTAAACGATGGATAAGACATAAAACAACCCCATATCACTCAAGTCAGATACAAATTTTTATTTATCAGCTAAGGTTATCATAAGAGTTTATAAAAATACTGTTATTTGTGTCATTAGTGAAAGTTATCAAAACAGACAGTTAATCTATTGTAATACAATCGGTTACACTAAACGTGATGCAGGAGAGTGGTGCTGGTGGCGAGAGTTCATTACCCTGACTAAGCACCAATAACCAACTAAACCCAAGCCTTTTCACCATTGTTTGGCTTCTGGCAATCACTATCAACATGCACAAATGTTTCTCATTTTGTTTCACACTAATCCTTATCGTTATCAGTACAAGGAAAGTGTGCAGTTGAGTGATGCACAGAAATCTTCTGGTAGTTGAAGGGACCTACTACAGATACATGTATTTATAAGATGGGTAGGCAGGAACCATACCACTTTACGTAGCTATTATACATGTGTTGTTACATAGATTGACATGGGATTTAAATGGCTGTTTGTATTATAATTAATTGCAGTTCGATGGGCGGCAAGTATTTTTATGCCGAGTATATAAAAGACATGCTACTTTAGGATAATTTAGTCTTAATTTGGCATAAAAATGGTTCAGAATAACCGCTGGAAAGATGGAGCGATGCGAAACGCAAGGCGCTTTAGCATGATTATACTATGGTCATTTGCAATCACATTAGGATTGATTCTGTATACCGTTGGGTTGAGCCACGAAAGTCTTGGGTATGAAAGGCGCTGGATTTATCCATTTTTATTTTCCTTCGTTCCAGCTTTTTGCATACAACAAGGTTTAAACTATATTTTTCTAAGCAAACAAAGTCAGGAAAAAAAGTGAGATTTAATTTATTTTTAGATGGAAATGTCCGACGACTATTATGTTTACTGTTGCTGTTTCTGTTTTGTTAGCTATCCCGGTACATCTACACTATTAATGGCCGGAGCAGGGTCTCCATTTGGATCTAAAGGTGGGCTTGCAGGCACGTTTGGTGCGTTGTTTAGCGCAAATACAGTTATAACGCCCTCTATCATTGGCTTTGCTTCAATCTTAACTGCACCAGTCGCCACAAACTCTTAATAAAAATGCGTTCACAATTATATTTTGCAATACCCCTTATGCGTTCAACCGCAGGCTTGGCACTAAGTATATGAAAGGCGTTATGATGCTAATTGCAAATATTTCAAAGACGCTATTATCACCTAAAAAGGGCTGTCAGAAATATTTGGTAAGCCCAAATTTGAGACAAAGCCATATCAATCAACTGGTATAACGGACCATAGTTTGTTTTAAGTATGTTGACATTTGCCATAGCCGTATTTGTATTGGCCGCTACACCAGGGCCGGCATTGCTATCCATTCTTGGAACAGGCGCTGCATTTGGTTTTAGGGTGGGGCTTAAATATGTTATGGGAGCACTTGTTGGCGCCAATGTTGTGATTTTATTAGTTATAAGTGGGTTGGCTAATTTCCTTGAGAGTCTTCCCCAAATCCGAATAAGTTTAATTTTTATTTCTCTTTGTTACCTCTCCTATGTTGCTTTTCAAATAGCGTCCTCCAACTCAAATTCTGGCCTTGAACGCACCACTAATCTGGTCGGCTTCAAGGATGGAGTAATCATTCAGTTAATAAATCCCAAGGCTTATGCTGTTGCGCTAGCCCTTTTCTCGGGTTTTCCTTTTTCAAAACAAACGTTATTCGTTGAAATTTACCTGAAGTTGTTAATAACAAACGTAATTTTTATACCTGCATATTTAGCCTGGCTTTTGACGGGAGTAAAATTGAACTCGTTGAATTTGTCACATAAAAAAGCTAGGAAAATTAAAATAATGCTAGCGTTTTTAATTTTAGTGGCTGCTCTTGTTTCTGTTCTCCCAAGCGTTTGAGTTTATTGTTGCCCGTGTCACACAGCCTTTCTGCACCACCTGCCACCAAAATTTATGGCTTGGGCCTTACCTAACACCTGCCAGTGACACTATAATCGCCACTAACATCATGTCTGTGATGCACTGCAAGTGACCATACTTGCTACAACCAAAAAGGTTCTTTCCATAGGTTTTGACAACAGCGTTTGAAAATGCGTATTGGTACTAGCTATGGAAGTTGCGTTTTGAGCGTGAATTCAAAAACTTTATTTTTCGCTATCTTTTATTTTGGCGTAATTTCTTCTTCAAACGCTAGCCAATTAGACAACGTTGCGGCTTGCTCAGGTGTTGTAATTGGCAACGCCTCAGTTGATTTTAGTTTGGGAGATGAAAGCAGCTTTAACGATGGGATTAAATTGGCCATCGCAGCTTATTTGAGGGAAGTACTAGAGCAGTCCAGCGCCGAAGAAGACATAGCAATCGCTGACCAAATACTTGCAGCCAACACAGACAAAATTATTAATGCTGCGAATACTGAAACCTTTGATTACGGTGTCTATGACACAAGTAGTACAATGTTACCGGAAGATAGGGAGTATTTTACTTAAAAACTCAGAAACAATTGTACAAAATAAAGAAGAAATAGATGGGGTTATTTTGCAGAGGATTGAGTTACTTAAAAGGGTTCTTTCAGCCCTGTAGGTTGTTTTCACATTCTTGCAAAGTTACAAATTAAATTGGCCACCTAACTCCCATGTCAATCTTTGAAACAACATATGTGTAATACCTACGTAAAGTGTTATGGTTTCTGCCTACCCATCTTGTAAATCCATGTATCTGTAGTGGGTCCTTTCCATTTTCAGAAAATTTCTGTGTATCACTTACATGCTCACTTTCCCTATACTAGTAACGAAAAGAAAACACCTCCCTCTGACTCCCATACAGCCTCTGTAACACCTCTGACTGCATTAGTGCATAGGGCAAGCTAACGTCTGTCAGTGACTCTCCATGAGCGTTTAACAGTAGGTTTATGTGTGGTTACGGATGATTAAGTTTGGGTAGACCATTTAAGTGTGTTGACGAGTGTCCACGTAAGTGAGATTCTACTGCTAGCTTCAATCACAGCGATGGGTGGTGCCTGTCCAGAGAAACATGCCTCTCCAGCAGCACCATTCTCCCGATCGCATTATATGCTAACACATCCATTTATGAGCATGATTCTGCCTTAGGCACTGCCAAATCTGTGACACTGGAGATTGAGACAATTGGCCGGGCTCGCATCCCCAGCGGAGAGACATTGCCACCATTGATCTAGTGCAAGCCAGCGCAAAGGATATCTTGCAACTATGCAGAACTTAACAAATGGCTAAAGAAATCCAATGGTTAGGGCAGCCTCATGCTTAGTTTCCGTCACCCATTAAATGACAGATTGAGAGCAGTGAATTGCCCATCAGAAATAATTGACCAGATAGGTGGTTTGCCGAAAGGGTCTGTAGGTGGAGGCTATGGCGAAGGTTTCAAGCAAGAGAGCCTGGCAAATATTCTGAACAAAACAGCAAACGTTCAACCCGCAGTATTCAGGTAAATCAGCACAACAATGATTGAAAGAGACCCAAACAGGTAAACTGCTTGGTGGCGAAAATTATTTATCTTTGCTTCTGGCCTAATCGGCTTGATGAGCAAGGACTTCCTATGCCAGCCAAAGAATAGACCTCTCCTACCGGTCACAACTCTTTTCAACCACCAACCAAGCCAAATCGCTATCATTCCTAAGTTGATGAACAGACATACCCCCAAAAATTCCAACAATGTTGAAATTGATGAGGCGTTACCCAAAGCAGCAAAAATCAGAATTGCACCAAAAAAAACTGCTGCAAAAAACCAAAAGAAAGCGAATATAGAGTAAAAGATATTGTTCATGATGTTGTCAGTAAAAGCCTGTGCATCACCACACACTTGCAAGCATACAATATCAATACATCAATGTGTGAATATATGATGTGATGGGGAAATGGTACTGGTGGAGAACAATGGTTCCTCCAACAGGCACCCACATGGACAGCTAAATAAGCACTACAGTCTGTTTACATATCAGTGACTCACCGTCAACAGGCACATTCTGTGCGTCAGTTTTTGCGTCAATAATTCTTATCTTTATCAGTATAGGGGGAGTGTGCAGTAGAGTGTTATCTGAGTTTCATTTGAGTATAGGGTAACTGCCCACAGTGAGTGTTGTTCACTTTATCCTGAATAACATTTAGCTGTCTCAATTAGACTGCATTAACAATCTCCATAAGACAAGTAACTATCATCACTTACCTGGCCCATGCGTAGGGCAGTGAGGGTGTGTAGGTAGTATATTGTTGGGTAGTGCAATGAATGGGGGTTGAGTGGGAAAGGTCAAGAATTTGCCAAAGTTGCAAATATACACTAGCCTCGACCCTAAAAATTTGGAGATGTAAACTATGAAAAGAGGTAAACAAGAAGAACTGAAACACGTGATTTATGCGTCTAAACCAACTTTTTTCAGCGATACGATTCTAAAAAAAATCTTGCGTTCATCTCGTAAAAATAATGTTGCTTGGGGTGTTTCTGGCAATTTAATTTGTAGATCTGACCTTTTTTTTCAAATTTTAGAAGGGCCACCAGAAGCTATTAATAATCTGTATGAAAAAATTTTGACAGATAACCGTCACCTCGAGATTCAAAAACTAAGGGATAAAATTACAGGAAGAAGACTTTTTGCTTCTTGGGCAATGAAATTTGATCCATACAAAAGTTGGATGTGGACGAAAGATGAGGTTAAAGGTGGCGCATTGAAGAGACTTTGTTCTGATGATGCGCTTGCGGTTTTTGAGAAGTTAGCAAGAGAGTCAGATCAATTTTTAGGCTCAGAAGAAAAACTCTAATTTTTTGAGAATTGATTAAGGATTCGCCCTAAATAATTTTAGCTTTTCAATTGACACGCAGAAGTCTTAAGAAGATGTTCTGTTAAAATTTGGTCTGTGACCGGGACACAGGCCGTCATTCGTGTTTAATCCGTGCTGTCTAGTGCGCCTTTTCAAACACCTCCTACAAATCTCTTACAGAGCCTTTTGGCTAATACTGTGTAAAATCGCGACTCAAAATGATGCCAGAGGCTGTCAGTGAGCCCTACTGAGTAATACACGGCCTATCAATTAGGCATTGTTTCCTGTGATGTTGGAAACTCATGGATGTGGGTATTTGGGTAACAAAATTGGTTAACATTTGGGTAGAATTTTAGATTAAAAACGTTTTCATAACGCCCTTACCCTTAATATCAACTGACTGGCTTTCGGCACCAGAAACCAAATCGCTCTGAAGTTGATCAAACGTTTTTTGGGATAGGTGGATCCTGCCGGGCTCCCCATTGCTTTCTAAGCGAGCAGCCGTGTTAATTGTGTCTCCCCAAACATCAAATGCAAACTTTGATTTCCCTATAACACCCGATACTGCTGGACCAGAATGTATTCCAATACGAAGTTGGATTGGATTTCCTTCATGATCATTATACTCGCCGGCGATTTCTATTAACTTTGCTGACATTTTTACTAAAATCTGTGCGTGGTCTGTTCTTGGTTCTGGAAGCCCAGCAACAACCATGTAAGCGTCACCTATTGTTTTTATTTTTTCAACACCATGTTCCAAAACAACATCATCAAACCTTGAAAATATATTATTGAGCAATGTGACTACATTCTCCGCAGATACTTGATCGGAAAATGATGTAAAATTCACAATATCAGCCATCATAACGCTAATATCGGGATTTTCTAGAGCCACCGGGTCTGCAGAGTTTTTCAGAAGTTCAGCTATTTGTTTTGGCATTATGTTGTGTAGTAATTTCTCTGAAATTTCACGTTCTTCAACAAGAAATTTTGAGTACATGCCCATTGGAATGCCCAAGACTAAAAGAGTTCCAAAAATGTTACTCAGCCCCAAAAGGTTTAGGGTGATATGCGGGGCATTGATGTAACCGAAATGATTGGAAAAATAAAAAAACATTCCTCCATAAAGAATGATTATTAGCACGGCTAAAATTGCTTTTAAAATCACCTTTAAGGGCACAGCAATCAGAAGAACAGCAAGATTAACGTACCATAGATGAAACATTGCGCCCCATCCCAGAAGTACAATGAAGGCAGTAGCTGAACCTACCCCTGCCAAACATGATGTGATTACACCGGCTTTAGCATAACCACAGGTATGCATCAAAAATCCAACGCCAATTATGGCTGCAAATCCTAGTTCAAAACCAACTATTAGATCCCAATCCTGAACTGTTAGAAACAGAAGGGCGTCTCTCCCAAATAGACCAACACCTCCAGCAAAGAAGCCAAGTTGAATGGCAACGAAAGCGGGGCTCCAGCTTTTGGGGTAGCGTTTTCGTGGTTTGAAGAAAAAATCTAAGCAGCGTTGAAACAAAGTGTGAATCCCTGACTGGCCATCAATTTCATTGAACACAACGGAAGTTCATAGCGCAATACCAAGACGGCAATTCTCATCTTATTGGTCAATACCCCAACAATATACTACCTACACACCCCCACTGGCCCATGCATGGGGGCAGATTAGTGATGATATTTACGTGTCTTATGGAAATTGATAAGGCATTTAGATGTCGTGCTTATGTGGATTTATAGAGGTCCGGATCGGTCACCTACATGTACACTTTCCCTTTACTGATAACGATAAGGATTAGTGACGCACAGAATGTGCCTGTTGACGGTGAGTCACTGATACGTAAACTGGCTGTAATGCTTAAGTAGATGTCAATGTAAGTGCCTGTAGGAAGAACCATTGTTCTCAGCGGGCGCCAATTGTTCATGTACATCACTGATATGTAAGCATTCATTGTGCTAATAGGTCAGGTGCGTAGTTAATTTTCAAGACTGGAAGGTATTTAATGGCTAAGGGATATGTAGTTGCGAACATCAGGGTCACGGACCAAGACAAGTTTCAAAAATTTTCAGGCATGGCGGGGCCAGCCATTAAAAAATATGGTGGGAAAGTGCTTGCTCGTGGTCCGGGCGCCGACAGACTTGAAGGCAATGTCAGTGGCATAGTTATGATGATCCAGTTCGAGAGCAAAGAGGCTGCAGATACTTTTTACCATAGTGAAGAGTATCAGGCCGCAAAAGCTGTCAGAGAGGAATGTTCTGACACTGATTTCATGATTATTGAAGGTGTGGTTGAGTAAACTTTAGCACTCAATCTTCTTCATCCACTTAGCCAGAACACCCATGCTATATCCATTGCCATACGCATGGCCGATGCCTGTTGTTGCCCATCCACCAATGGCATCAACGATATTAGATGGGCATTCTGCGGCTCTCAAACGGTCTCTTAGGCTATGCCTCAATCCATGGACAACATTGCCATTGCCACTGGTGGCCAATAATAACTTATTGAAAATAAATGAAAATTATTCTAAATCGCATTACAGTAAGGGATTGATACTGTTAAAGCTCGGTGATCCAGGCGCAGCGGCCACCGCGTATAAACATGCTATTTCATTAGCGCTAAAACATTCTTTGGCCCATAACAATCTCGCAAACATCTACACGCAAAAGGGTGATTTTGAAGCGGCAAAGCCTCACATCAAATCTGCGACAGATTTTGCGCCCAATAATTTAAATGCCTACATCAATTCGACTATACCGAACGCACAGAAAGAAAATTTTGAAACCGCGATGCAATGTTGCAATCAAGCATTTACAGTAAAAAGTCATCTGCCAGCCCCGCAAAAACAACTTAGCAAGATCTACAGTATTTTTGAAAAGCTGGATGAAGCCAAACTCCTCCATCAGAAAACTCTGGAGTCCATTCCTGATTACGCTCAGACATTTTTAATTTGAAATACACGTCACTTTCGTGCGTGATCTTTCGGAAATTTTTAATCGCAACATTTTTAGAGGTCAGTACACCGGCCCAGCGCCAATCGGTGTTTGGACCTGTTTTGATTAGGGAGTTGCCACCGATGAACAAAACAGGACAAGCCATATTATTTGCAATACTCGCAGCGTTCGGTTTTTCCATACAAGACACTGCGGTGAAAGGGCTTACCTCTCATGCGTCAATCTGGCAGTTGATGTTTATTAGGTCATTGATCGTGGTTTCCATTCTGGGTCTTTGGGCATTCTCCAGTGGGTTTATGCATCAAATAAAGCCAAAGACTTGGTTCTGGCCTATCATTCGTGCGATCTGTATGTCGCTGGCCTATACATTTTTTTATGCGTCTTTGCCGTTTGTAGCACTGAGTGAAGCATCCTCGTGTTTTTTTACCGCACCAATTTTTGTTTGCGTTTTTGCAAGCCTGTTTCTGGGTGAGCGCATCGGCCTATGGCGCATTTGCGCTGTTATAGTCGGTTTTTTTGGGGCGCTTCTAATTATCCAACCGGGATTGGTCAGCTTCAAGCCAATCTTGATATTGCCAGTTCTCGCTGGTGCATTTTACGCTTTTGGAGTCATTATAACCAGAGGCCTTTGCCAAGAAGAGCCGAGTTTTTCTCTAACAGTCACGCATAATTTATTCTACGCCGGTTTGGGGTTGTTCGCGGTTACTTTCATCCCATTGCTCAATTTGAATGCAGAATTTTCCGAGAAAAACAGCTTTTTGTTTCAGAGTTGGATTGAGATGACCGTGATCGCGATTGTGCTAATCTCCGTCACAGCAGTTACCCACATAATTTCCATGACAGCGTCAATTTTTGCGTATCAAAACGCAGAAACAACCACAGTTGCGCCTGTCGAGTACACTTATCTGGTATTCGCCGCTTTCATTGATTATCTATTTTGGAGTTTTACGCCTTCGCCGAGCCACATTATGGGGGCAACCATAATCTTAGGATCAGGAATTACGATCACTTGGAGAGAGTGGATCGCGCAGAAGTCCGGATGAGGCGCGCTTAGCTGTTATCAGGTTCGGGTGACCGGATTTGCGGTGTGCTCTTGTTTTAGCGCTTGAAAGGCCTACTCTTATGTTTTGAGGGGTTGCTCTATAGACAGCAATGGGTGATGGATCCCCGGCGGCTTGGCGATATTCTCGACACGAGGCGACGACCACGCTGTAAAGATTTTACTCAGGTTTATGTGATTTGTAATTTGCTGGGAGAGTTCAATTGTCATTAAGAAGGGCGGTAAAGGCACACGGCTTCAAAGATTTTATGCGAATGGGATTTGCCTTAGCGACGTCAAAAAAAATAACGCCACCACCAAGTCCAAAAAACGAGGATCTGCGTCGCGCCAAAGTGGCAGAAGCCGCTGTTATCGGCCAAGATTTGACTCAGGAATTTGAAATTTTTTGTGAATTGGGGAAAATGACTACGGACGCTAGTCAGTGCATGGTGAACATCCTGGACGGAGAGAGCCAATTCACCATTGGTGGGGCCGGTTTGCCAATCGACCCACTCCTGCCCATTCCCCAAAAAATGTCGATGTGCCAGTTTGCTCTCTCGTCTCCAGAGCCTTTCATTATCAGCAATCTGTTGGCAGACGAGCGGTTTGCAAACTCGGTGATCACTAAACCTCCGATCAACGGTGCGGCCTATGCAGGCTTCCCTCTCAACACACCTGATGGTGTTGCTCTGGGCACTTTGTGTATTTTTCACGCCGAACCAACGGAGTTGACTGATGAACAAATCCGGATCATGCGTCAGCTGGCCAAAGCGGTGTCTGACCATATTATATTTCGAATTCAAGGGGCAAATTTTACCGCGTCTCGCATCAGTGCAATGCTTGGCCAGTTTCAAATGATCGCCCCTGAAGGAACCATAGCTGAGCTCGTTGCCTTCTTGGATTTTTGTGCCTACGGAACAACGTCACCCGAGCAACTCAGTGCACTGCAGCGTGATGGGGTAATCACCAAAACAAATGAAACCTGGATGCTTTCTCAGGATGGCAGTGAGTTAAAGGCAAAACTCGGACTCGCGAATGCCGGCTATCGTGGACATACAACAAACGCCATGACCAGTGGAAATCAACTTGACGATCTGCTTGGTGAAATGGAGTAGGTGGCCATGTTTTCAACCCAGTTACAGCTAAAATTCACATCCATCTCTGAGGCTAAAATTGCTGCTCAAAGTCTTTGCGAGGTCCTTAGAAGCCGCATATCTGCATTCAATCTTCAGGGATTGCAGGTAACTGTCGGAAAGGACGGAGACTTGGCTGTCAATGTCAGGTTTGATGATATCGACTCAATGGTAAATTTTGAAAAGGATTTACCAACGATTCTTGAAGACATCAAAAGAGCTTTTGTCTTTAAATCATCACGCTTCTCTGGCGTTTGCGTTCTATCCTTTGAACGGGAAGCGATGTCTACATCTGTCAACATCAGCGCCGATACTTGACGTAACACCGCATCGCTGCCGTAAAAATACGGCCACGCGCTCATGCCCAAATAGCCAGTTCCAAATTTCCTCCACCCTGAGCTCAAAGAAACTTTCCGGCCCCGCCTGTTGGCTTGAGGGCAAGGTGTAATCCTGTTCCATTCGTGGTCCCTGTCCTGCGTGCCTCCTGGGGGTGCGACAATAGGTGATCTTAACCATCACGAGTGGCATATCCATTTATTAGTAGAGCGTCTACGCGGCATGTCTTCAACCTGGCTACGTCTGTTACACGCTAGTTTCAAAAAAAGGAAAGTTCATGAGATATTTACTGCTGGTATCTGCGATGTTGTTGGCGACCCCATCTTTGGCTGCTGATCTCACGATTGAGATGCTGAACAAAGACGAGAATGGTGATAAAATGGTTTTCAGTCAGGAGGTTGTGCGGGTGGACGTGGGCGACACTATAAATTGGGTTCCAACCACGAAAGGCCACAATATTGAAATGATGGCGTCACCCAATGATATGAAATTCAAATCAAAAGTCAGCAGGGAAGCGTCAATTACATTTAACACACCCGGCATCTACTATTACCTTTGCACCCCTCACAAAGGGATGGGCATGATCGGGCTTGTTATTGTAGGTGGCGACGTGTCGAACAAAGACGAAGTGGCTAAAGCGAAGGCATTGGGCAAAAGCAAAAAGAAACTAAAGACTTTGCTCAAGACCATATGACGTTTTCGCCGAAGACGCACTTCAAGCCGGACCGCCACCAACCAATTTAGAGCCGTGATGATAACAGTTTTTTTTGATGGAAAATGTGGGTTGTGCAGTAAAGAAATACGGCACTACAAAAAATTAGCCCGCCCCAATACGTTTACCTGGCAAGATGTGGCCAATGAACCCAACCTCATTGTGGCGTTGGGCGTTAGCCAGGAGGCTGCACTGAGGCGTCTGCATGCTCGTGACGTTGATGGCAGGTGGCATATCGGTGTTGAAGCATTCATTTTGATCTGGCGGCACCTTCCCCAATACAGGTGGTCTGTGCTAGCAAGGCTTTTGAAATTGCCTCTCGTGTATCAGATCAGTCAGTTTTTGTACGGCAAATTTGCTGATTACCGTTTCTCCCGGCTTGCACATTGCAAAGTCACGCCCGACGTCAATTCAGTGGTGTAAGGCTGTCTCTTGCCGGTGCTTCGAGTGCCACTTCTAAAGGGGACTATCCGACCCGTGTGAGGCTGTGATTTTACATTCCACGGCCAGGCGATCATCGATAGACACTTTGACATCGTCCCCGCTCTTAACGGGGTACAAGCCCAATGAGGTACCGGCCAGAACAATCTGTCCTGGAACAAGGCTTAAACCAGAATCTCTCATATTGCTGCTCAGCCATTTCAATGACGATCCGGGGCCATCTTGATTTGGCCAGAGGCCTGCGGTTCCCATCTCAGCGTCATTTATCACCAAAGACAATTTTCCACTCTCCTTGATGTGCTTATCCGATTGCTGCCAATCGATACCGGGCAGGACGATCCCAGCATTTAATCCGTTGTTCGCAATCAATTCTGACAAAGATTTTTTTGCTGACCGGAATACAAAATTATGCAGCTCGATGACCGGGAATGCTGTGTCTATTTGTCCATCGATACCAATGCAAAACGCCATTTCACCCTCAATCGCCAGGTGACAAAATTCATCCGGATCAATGACAGCCCCATTATCCAGCGCTTCGCCAGAAAAGAGCGTTCCTCTGATGGGCCCCTGCATGCCGAATTGAGCTATTGTTCCCGGCCCGGTACAACCAACCTTATACCCGATTAAATTCTCGCCCGCCGCCATTCGAAGTCGCGAAACGGCATCCTGCAAATCATATGCAGCTTTGATGCTGAGTGAAAAACCCGCATCCAAGAAGCATGTTCCCGGATTATTTTCCCGGTAATCTGATAGCTGGCGCAAAGCCAGATTATGCAGATCGTCAGCACTTATGCTCTGGTCCATTCCTTGCACCCTCCTCAGCTCTTAAAGGTCAGTAATTCACAAAACCAAAACGTCATGGCAATAAATCGTCATGGCAACCGCAGCATTTCAGTCCCGGATCAGGTGATCACTAGAAGTTACTGATGTACTTTGGCACCGTTTCGAGACTGGTGGCACCAACACATGCAAGGCGACATCACAGCCATTACGTGTGGCCCGGCTTAGTGCCAAATCTCTCAAACAAATAGACGGAGACCAGAACAGTGAAAAAGCCGATCCACTCAACAACCGAAAGTATCTGGCCCAGAAAAAACATCGCGAGCAAGGCTGCAAAAAGAGGCTCTACACAAGCCATCAATGACGCTCTGGTTGCACCAATAATTCGTGATCCCTCAAAGAACAACACCCAGCTTAGAATATAAAAAAATCCATTGCTGAAAATTGCTATAACGCCTCTGTCAGACCCCGGCATCGCCGATGTAATGCTCTGCGGAGACAATAAAAATAAAAACGACAAGAGAGCCAATCCGGAAATGCTGAGATAAAAGTTTAAGGAGGAAGACCCGATATCTTCTGCCAATGCGTTTGACTGCAAAATGAAAAATACAAAGCAGAAAAGTCCAAAAAAACTAACGGCCAATCCATAGAGATTGATCTTAGTCTGGCCATCAAAAATCATGATCACAAGACCGACCATCACCATTGTCATGCAGATCCATTGGTTTTGACTAATCCTCTCTTTTCCCCTCAGGTGAGAGATCAAAGCAACCCCAAGAGGAAATGAGTACAAAATCAAAAGGACCAACCCGACATCAAGAAAGTTCACTGCATGATATGTTGCCGCAATCAGACACAAAGCCAGGAAACCTGCGACTCCAACACGCCATATCAGCCTCGTGGGGACGCGAAACGAAGTCCTTGTGATAAAGAAAACCGGGAGCAGAAAGCACGCGCCGATCGCGTAGCGGGACGCGATCAAAAAGAACAGAGACGATCCTTCTTCCATTGCAATCTTTGCGGAATTAGGCACGAAGGCAAAGCACATCGAAGACACAAGAACCATCAAAATGCCCACATGATTCTTGGAAAGTTTGATCATCTCGTGAAACCCCAAAATAGGTCAAAACAGTAACCCCACACGGCGCTCAGAGGGAAATCATTTATCAACAAAATCCCCACTTTTCCGGTGTTGGTCATAAAAACAACTCAATGCAACCGGATTAAGTCAGATGATATGTGGGACGGCCCTACGGCAAAATCTTCAGGTGTTATTCTTGCTCTGTCAAACAGATTGACGTTGGCGGTGGGCGGTGAGTTTCATGTACTGATACAGATAGCGTCGTAGGGATACCGACGGCTAATCTTTCCGTCAAATGCAAAAATATCCAGCATGGCGCGATATCCCGCATCGGTGATCGTCATCTCCTCAGGCCAGCAACCCATCTGTTGATAAGCCTGAACGCATTGCGTTAACACCGTTTCATCAATTTGCGGAAATAGCGTTTTTTCTGCCGCTGCGATTTCCACCGCCGGTGTTGTTGCCATATAGTGACGGGTGCGGGCGTAGGCCCGACAAAAAGCCTGACCCTCATCGGATTGCAACCATACCGGCATGGCCGCCAAGCTTGAAAAAGCACAAGGCCCAACCATCGGTCCAAGGGCCGCGACCACACGGCCAACACCGTCAGCTTCGAGTTGCTGCGGAGCCGGCCCTTGCTGATGAATATACTGGCCTCGGCCCTGCCGATAAGCATCGTCCATTTCCTTGGCATTACCAGCGTCGATGATATTTATTTTGGAGATATCAATGCCTGCCTTGTGACAGGCATATTTGAACATCGTCATTGGCTGGCCACCATGATGTACAAGCACATCAGCACCTTCGAGTGATGACCAGTCAAAGTCATTGTCAGCGTCACGGCCGCTGATAAAAAAACCATCCATATTATTGATCAACGCAAAATGCCGCACCGCCGGCTGTTGGCCATTCTCCAAAGATGCAAAACCCTGGCTGATGGTGGATTGCACAACCTGCGCTGTACCATCCTCCAGCGCATTTAACGCTGATACACCCGGTTCTGCAACACTCCACTCATAGTAAAGCCCTTCCGCAACCAGAAAATTGCCGGTCATGGTGGAAATTAATGGCGAATAAAAAGCGGAGAACAGGGTGAATTGAAGATGAATTTTGGCCATTAAAAAAACCTTTTTTTCGTATTTTGACAGTTCTACATGATGTCAGCATCTCTGCTAGACAAAAGCAAAGCATACCTGACCTAACCTTTCATGACAGTGCCAAAACAGCTTTTTATTCATAGCGTCTATTGCCAAACCCAACCATGAGAGCAATGCTGTACAAGTGTCTGTGGTGGCTGGCTCAGCTTCCATTATCCAGGCATGATGGAGAAACCATGACCAGTATAATTATTCTAAAGTTCTTTCATTACCTCTCATTATTTCTTGCTGGTGGGCTGGGAGTAGGCAACGCCGTGTTGTTCAAAGCCCACCAAAAGGCTGAGATGGCACCTGCGCCTCCTGTGCAGAAAACCATGATGACTCTGGCGAGACTTGGGCTTGTTGCGATTGCCGTTTTATGGATAACCGGAATACCGCTGACATATCAGATCTATGGGAGTTTTGCTTTGGGTTGGGCATTCCATTTGAAACTTTGGGGGGCAACGGCGTTGCTCGGTGCAATTGCCTTTTTAAACATCCACCTGAGTATTCAGGCAAAACACCGAAATCCACCCGACCCCAAAATCATGAAAATTGTGCCACCAATCGCCCGCGTTTCATTGGCTATTGTTCTTTTTGGTGTAGCTATTTTCACGACTTCTGTCTAATTCATTCCTCAGGCAATTGAAACAAATCTCAACTGCCAGTCGCGAACAACCAATTCAAAGCAAAATCGGATACGAACGTGGCCTTGCATGAAACACTAAACTGGTCTGTCTCTGATTTAGATTTGGAAGCGTATCTGGATCTTCTTCATGACGATTTAACGTTTATCTTCCACAAGTCCGGCGTCTATTATTGATGGGGAGGCTTGGGTGCCGATGGTGACTGGCATAATGGCAAATGAGAAATTCATTTAGGAATACTAACGCTGCGTCTGTAAATGATGTTTTGGTGCGACATTCCCTCATGTCGTCTCCTCACGGCACCCGTGAAGTGGTGATCCTGATCTCTATGATCAAGGACGGCAAAATTTCCCGGTTGGAAACGGGTGCAACATCTCTGGATTGATAAACAGGTAAAGGAACAAATGATGCTGACGCTTTGGTACTCCAGAAAATCATGTGCTTATGCGCCGCACATCCTGCTTTACGAGACAGGAGTTGAATTCAAAGTAAGGCATGTTGATTTTGCAAAGAATGAACAGACTTCGCCAGATTTTCTCAGCATCAATCCCAAAGGTAGGGTGCCCGCGCTTGTTACACCAGATGGGGTGCTGACAGAGAACCCCGCTATCCTGTTCTACATTGCCCAGATGTTTCCGGAAAAGGCGTTTGCGCCCAGCAAACCGTTCGACTTGGCAAAGGCGCAAGCCTTCAACATGTTTTTGGCTTCCACCGTTCACGTCGCTCATGCCCACAAACACAGAGGATACCGTTGGACAGATGATGCCTCCGCGCAGGCTGCAATGACTGCAAAAGTGCCCGTCAATATGGCGGATTGCGCAAGCATGATCCAAGACCACTTCTTCAAAGGGCCGTTTGTTCTTGGAGAGTCATTCTCAATGTGTGATCCCTATTTGGCATTGATTATACGGTGGTTGGGTCCCGATGGTGTGTCACTGGATGGTTTCCCAAAATTGAAGGCGCATAATGAGATGATGAAGCAGAGACCTTCCGTGAAACAGGTTGCCACGTTGTATGATTGACCACGTTATATAATTGAATGCGTGTTGCCCAAACTCACGCGTTTTGCTTTTGCTGATCATCAATGTCCCGGTACCATACTGATTGCGAAATATGGTTCAGAAATGGGGAAGGACATGAATTTTTTGTAGATGGATGAAGAGAAAATCCTGAGTATTGTGGACCCACTAATGGATAATTGTCTCAACGGGTCGAATGAGAATAATCATGCCAAGCATGCCAAAAATTTCACTGAGAGAATGCGAAACATCGTAACGCCTGAAAATCTCAAAATACAGTTGTCACACGAGCCTCGTGCATTTTTTACCAATAGGAAATTTGTGCATCTATTCAGACGGCAAAGCTCCATTGGTGTAGTATGGAAGTAATATATCTCTACAACCGATGACGAGGTTATGAACCAGGCAATATTTGTTGAAGGGGTGGGGAAATACTCATTGATCACTGCATGGTGTGTTGATGATCTTTAGCCGGGATGACCCCTTACGTCCGACACGCGACATGAACATTCAACGAGCAAAGCGCCGGCAACCATGCCGTGTATCACTAGCGCCAGTGCCCGTCCCTCGTAACAAGTCTTGGCACCAAATCTAAACACTGGAATCGAAGAGGAAAAAAGAATGTTTGCATACGCTCTGGTGATGTTCCTGGCAGGTCTTGGCATTACGGTATTGGACGCTCTGAATGCAGCTCTTGGGCGGCGTCTCTCTGGCAAAGGTTGTCGAGGCGCCAAAGCATCTGTTTTTTGCCGGCTGTCCTGTTACTTTTTATATCGTAATTATCACCTATGTCGCTCCGCGTTTTGGCCTTGGCAACGCCATTTTCTTCGTGCTTTTGGGGCAATTATTAAGTGCTGCCGTTATCGATCATTTTGGCCTGTTCAATGCACCGGAGACCCGAATGAATATGCTGCCGGTCTGTGGACTGCTTTTCATGGTGGCCGGAGTTTGGTTGACACAGGTGGGCCACCACAAAATAATACAGAAATGTGACTCACACACTCTCCTGAGCGAAGTTAATGGGGAGATCGGCATATCCGGGCAAAGAGGCGGACACCATGCACAATCCGGACGGCACCAACGATCAATGTGTCATTACTGAATTGATTGGAGCAATCAGCACCTACCTTGCGACCCATCAAGAAACGATATCGGGTGTGGGCGATGTGTTGGCACAGATTTCGTCAGCCACCATCAGCGGGAATTTTCACGAAACCAATTCAGCGACACCGTCAGCACACACGGACATTCTGAAAAAAGCTATTGAAAACATTGATGACCAGCATCTTGAGGCGATCCGCCGATGCCTGATGTCATCAATGGATGAATTGATATGGCGACAGGATGAAGATGAATTTTACCCAGCTGACTCTGACCCGGGTGACAGTTACAGAGCCAGCAACCTGCACACGCTTCTGATTGGCCCATCGAACGCCAAATATTATCGGCCAGATTTTACGCTTGGCTTTTTTTTGCTCGGTCCGTTCACACTGTACAGAGATCATTTTCATCTGGCCCCGGAGCTATATGTGAACCTCTCCCCCAGGTGTGGGTGGCGATTTCACGGCGGCGAATGGAGTGATTACGGCGCTGGGTCACTGATATGGAATGACTCAAATGAGGTTCATGCAACCCGTGTCTATAATGACCCTTTCATTTCAATTTTCGCATGGGCAAGCGATATCAATTCGCCCTGCAAGGTTTTTAACTGCGATGATTGGGAGAGAGTGGAAAAGGAACTGGTGGTCAAATGAGCTGGAGTACAAACACCCTTTCAGCCATCAAGCAATGGGGAGTTTGACGGAAATATAACAGACTCCAGCCACGGCTATGGAGATGGTTTCAGTATGTAAACCACCTCCAAAACCATGCATCAATTCTCAGGCGATGCACTAAAGGGAGACAAGAAAGGTTTACTGCGCCGCAAACACAAGGTTCGACTTGCATTTGCATAAATGCCGATCAGACACAATACCCCTCACCCCGCGCCCATGCAATTTTCTAGCTAAGTGAGGGAGTGAGGGGCTGGCCTGTTAAGATTTTTGATAAGTATCGGGTGTGATCGCGCCACAGATTAGGACATCGCCGTGCGCCATCGCCATCGCCATCGCCATCAAGCAGGAGGAGATTATTTCACCCTTGGTTTGACAAGTCACAAAATCATACGCTAACTGTTCAAAATTCGTCACCATGGCGTTTTTAGGAAAATGGGGAAGTGTATTGATAGATTTTATTGATGAGAATCAAACCCTGGGTGGCCGACTTCAGAATGCGAGAGCGCGTCAAGGACTGAGTGTCAGTGAGGTTGCCAAGCTAAGTGGTGTCCAGAAAAAGACGTTGATGAATTGGGAGTTGGACAGATCCGAACCCCGATCGAACCGCCTCATTCAACTTGCCGGCGTTCTTGGTGTGCAGGCAGCCTATTTGCTGGATGGTCAAGGCGGGGACGCCCCCCTACCACAAAGATCCAAGGATGAGGTCAAAGCAGTGCTTGCAGATCTCGAGGCACAGGCCGAAACGCTGGCGCGTGATGTCCTTAGAATTGGTGAGGAAATTCAGCAGTTAGTTAATCAGATCACACGGCTCAGGCAATCAGACTGGTGATATGATAGCCTCCGCCACCCGGTAAGACGGGCTCGTTCTTGTATTGATAATGGTGGGACTGGCTTTTTACCCTGAGCTTTGACATTTTGTTGTTGTGACGTTTTGAGCCTTAATCTCGTTGTGAGCGGCAGCGCTCACGCTTTGCAGCGATGGTAATCCAGAGATGTCAAAGATTTTGCCCCCTCCAGCTGGTACGAGGCGACCTCTGCCCCAAACAAATCATGTCATCACAAAAGGGATTGAGCTGCGTGTTTTGGCTGCAAAGTATATTTTTACTGCCACTTAATTCTATACATCGCCTCATTGCGACGCAGGAAGGGTGGGGTGAAAGGACCATAATAGGTCGGCCGGATGGCCATCCCCAGGGGCGTCAGCCCACTGGGACGAAACTCATCAAGAAGCTCTTTCCTTTGTGTTTCAAAATTGTGGTCATTCGCCCTGCCAGAATAACGGATTACGGCAAAATGGCCGGACGCCAGCGCGAGGATCGTGATGGCTGGATCGGTTGGCTCAGGGGCTGTCTTCAGAGAAAAGAACGCGGGCAAAAGGAATCGCATAACTATCTGATCATCGACTTTTGTCTGGGTCACCGACGTTGTCATCTCAATCTTCGTGGATTGCGTGACGGGCGTTGTCATTTCAGTCGCCTGCGCGGTCTTGTTATTGACGGAAATATATCCAAATAGCGTGCGAAATCCGCTGTTTTCACCGCTGTAAGCTACCTTAGCGACAACCCGCTTAGGATAGTGACGCACCTCGAAGCCCTCAGTGCGAAACACCACCTCATATGATGGCCCCTCGTAGGCCATGGCGGTGGTGCAAAAAAAACCGAAAGTGCGGCAGCAAATATACGTTGGGTCATGCGATCAGTCTATTGAGCACCTCTTACCTGGCAAGACGACTTACCTGTCAAGACGACCGGGATGCACATCAGGCCACTCCCCGCAGCGATCAGCGGATTTTATCTTTGATCATCAACCACCGATTGTTCAGATTGACATCGGCAGTTTTTGAAAATCGCATGGAAACGCCTGTTTTACTGAGCGTCACCTCGTTCCCGTGTCGTTTGCATTTCAAAACGAAATGGTCTATCCCGTTCCACGACTTCTTTGCTATTACTTCATAGGGTTCGCCAGAAGATCTGTCGAACAACAGCTCCTGAGATCCCTCTATGTTGTTTTCATGTTTCATGCCCATCGCCCTCGAACAAAACTCAGGCTGACTGCATCATCATTTGGTAAAAAACCCCCGACACAATCACGGTTGGCCTTTTTTTATAGTGGGCTGGTGACCGACCACTATTTTAATGATGCACTGCGTGCCCTCAAAAATCAAGAACTTTGGTTCCCATTTTGGGTATCCAACAACGCCGAGCGCAGGTCAGATTGGTCATTTTGTTGGGTAGCGCTCAACCTCAATCTGCGCAATTCTCTCTGTTCGGGTAAGACCCGTCTAGTCAGTTCGCGCGTGTGTTGTATCAATTTTCTGCCGTAGCTGGGTAAGACGCTGTTTGATATCCTCACCAATCTCGAGAGATAGCGTCCCAGAAAGGGCATTTTCCAAAGCGACAGAAATGCGCTCCAGTTCTCTGGACAATTCATTGCTTTGTTCATTCGAAGCAATCAGCCGCAATTGTGTCTTTCGGATCAGCGCAGCCACCACAATATCCTTGCGACGAATTTCATCAAAATAGCTTTTTGGAATCTTCCTGGTAGTTACACCACCAGCGCCGGCAACCACCGAGACGCTACGCGTTGTTTGCAACAACAGTGATGTCTCTCCGAAAATCTCGTCCTTACCAAGGCGACTCAACCGCAATCCATCACCGGTCAGGATGTCCACGGTGCCTTCCACGATCAAATAGGCTTCAAAACCCTTGTCTCCAACCTGGTAAACAGTCTCACTGCTGTCCCAGATTACAACATCACCCTTTTCCAACATGGCGCGCCTCAAAATCTTAATAATCCAACGTTGGCAGATGCTAAACCACATTCGGTGGAACTTCCAGTGTGAAGGGCAGCACTGCAACCTATCGATGAGGGCCTGAGGCGAATTGTGACGGAAATCTGGATCAATATTGCACTCATCATGCACATCGCTCTTATAAAATAATGTTCAAGTCCCCATTTATACGGAGGTATTGAGAGACAATTCGTCACAAAAAGGCGCCCGCAAAATGAGTATAAAATCTGTCAAACAAATTCCGCATCGCACCTATAACGCCGGCGAGATCATCTATTCCGTGGATGAGCAGAGCCAGAATGTATTTTTAATCCACAGTGGCCAAGTGGCGATTGAGACGCGGCTGGGGTTGGATGTCGGCATATTGAATGAGGGTGAAATTTTTGGCGAGGTTGGCCACATTATGGCAAAACGCCGCACCGTCACCGCACGTGCCAAGACCAAATGTATTGTCAAAGTGATCGACGAAGACACATTAAAGGCTAAGATGAATGGAGCAGATCCGATTTGCCTTGCAATCATTCGCGGCCTGTCAATGCGCATCAGCGACGCCAATGGCAAAGCCGAGCAATACTGGAAAGAGCTAAGCCTCTATAAAGCTCTGGAGGTTGACGTAACCGACGACTAGCTGTACCGCAAAGTTCGACACCAACTTTGACAGCTGTCTGGGGGATGGACAAATCACCTTCGTTCGTAACGACGCCGAAGACCTGATCCCAACCTTTGAAGGGGAGGCCTTTCCATGGAAAGGCGGCGACCTCCAGACAATGCGTCATTTCATCTGCCGTGACGCGCCGTCAGCTCCGCTTGCAGAGCCGATATTGCTTGATCTACCCGATGGCGATCGCCTTCTCGCCATGTGCCATCTGCCCAATGGACAGCCACGCGGATGCCTGATTTCTGTCCATGGTCTGAATGGGTGTATGAATGCACCCCATATCCTGTGGCTCGTCCCAGCGGCGCTCACTGCTGGGTTTGCCCTGCTACGGGTCAATATGCGCGGCGCAGGGCCCGCCCGTGCGCTGGCCCGGAAAACCTACAACGCGGGAGCCGGTGCTGATTTAATCCCCTTCGTCGACTGGGCAAAACGGCGTTTTGGCGCATTGCCGCTCTTTATGATGGGCCATTCACTTGGTGGAACAACGGCGCTGAACATGGCGCTGGACTATCCTTTCGTGGCATCCCAGCTCGCCGGCATTGTGACAGTGGGCGCGCCTATCGATATGGCGGCAACCGCCAAAAAATTCCACCTCCCCCGTAACCGGTTATATGTCCGCTACATGCTGGCTGGCATGAAACAGATAGTCGCGACCACCCCAGAGCTTGAACAGCGCTATATCGATGCTGCGTTGCGGGCCACCAATGTCTATATCTTCGACGATCAGGTGACAGCGCCTTTGGCTGGCCATG
>CACCQD010000021.1 GCA_902547925.1 uncultured SAR116 cluster alpha proteobacterium
CTCTATAAAAAACATGTAAAGGGTTTGTACAGCATATCCGTACGATATCTATACGATTTGTATCCGCTATGTATCTGCTTTCGACCCGCAGCCTGCCATCCTTTTATTACGCGCTGGCCTGCCGGCGTTTTCAAAAGCGTCAGATACTGGCGCAAACAGGCCTTTATCCATCATTTTTCCACTCATCGGGGTTGGTTTTGACCAGTTCGACATGGGTGCAATTGATCAGCTGCTTTCCCGCGTTTGGAAAATTCACTGTTACATTCATGTCAACGATTGACTGCACTTGTCCTGGCCCCCAATCCGGCTGGTTCGGATGGACCACGAAATCGCCAAGCGAAAAATACAGCATGCCGCGTCTCTACCTCCCCTTCGGTGCGTAATGCAGTCTAGGCAATCACGGTATGCTGGTAAATAGCCGGAGTCATCTGCGGCGATTGGTCCCTACTCGCCATCCGGCCCACTACAATCAAACTGTGACGAAACGAAAAGCCCCCCGCCTGCCTGCGTAAAGGGGGCGTCTCTCATTCCCCGTATTTGGACCAGTATTTGACTAAAGGCCCTTAATTCAGGCGCTTCCTCTCAAATTCCCGGCGGTGCCAGACCCCTTGGCGCCTGTGCGTAACGTCTGGGTCCCTTAAGCTGCGTCAGCCTGCATATTCTGTTCAGCCAGAGTTTCCTCATAAAATTTACGAAGGCTGTTCTCGCTTAACATTTGCTTTTGTGTTGTAGGCCGTTGACGGCGGGGGGTGGCTCTGGCAACCGCGCCAATCTCGTCCTCGGCGATGCTGGTGATCTGCGTTGCCGTTCGAATGGCCTTGCCATCGCGTGAATGGCTCTCGCGCAGGATAAAGCCCTGGCCTAAGACTGTGTCGATACTCACGCCAGTGGCACCCGCCAGTTCAAGTTTCCGGCGCAATTTGCACATAAAGACGTTTATGGTCTTTGGCTCTAGCTCGTCAAGACCGCCATAGAGATGGCTGAGGAAGGCTGTCTTGCTGAGCACCGAGCCTTTGCGCAGGGCCAGAAACTCGAGAATGCGGAATTCTTTGGTTGTCAGCGGCGCCTGAACACCGTCAATCAGCACCAGATGGCGATTCAGATCAACCTCCAGATTGCCAACCGAGACGGTGGCCGAACTATGTCCATGCTTTCGCCGGACAATGGCATATAGATTGGCCAGCAGTTCAAACCTGTCAAACGGTTTCGTCAGATAGCGATCAGCCCCGGCAACCAACACCTTGATCTTATCGTCAATGCCGGCATTGACGGAAACCAAAAGGATCGGTACCCGAAGGTGGTTTTTGCGGATCAACCGCGCCAGCATTGTTCCATCACCATCGGGGATGGTTGAAGTCCAGCAAAACAGCGTCAATGTCATTGTGACGCAAATCAGCCAGCGCCACCACAATAGTGTGGGCCATGGGGAGAAATGGCCAGCTTCTTCAAAAGTCATGCCCAGAACATCAGCGACAACGGTGTCATCCTCAACAAGCAAAATATGCATATTAAAACTTTTGTATTTTACTGTCGGTTGTTCTTACTGCTGCAAGTCACGATTTCCCCGCCAAAACGAAATAAAACCCCGAAAACAAATGATTGGTGTGGCGGTTCCATCGGCATTTGATAATGATAATTTAACCTTCCTAAACCCCCAAATCACATATGTGTGATTTACTTTTTTGTAATGATTATTGATGGTTACAACATGAATTAGCTGTTCCTTTGGGTCATTTTGCCCCTTGTCTGGCAGTCGCTTTCGGTGTAAGTGGTGCCAGATTATTCATGCTCTGCTCCACACCCACGGGTGTGCAGGGTGGTTTCGGGAACGATCCGACCGGTTTATCCAGGGAAGAATTGGGTGAAAGATGACTGAAGCGACGAAAAAGACAGAGTCTGTCGGCACCACCGCCAGCAAGAAACCCGCTGGCAAGGTTGCTGATACCACCTCCAACAAGGCTTCCAAAAACACTGCGGCCAAAGTGGCTATGAATGGCTCAGCCTCTCCGATCCTGCTCCCCGAAGGCTATCGTCCGAGCGAGGACGAGGAATTCATGAACCCTTTGCAGCTTCTGTATTTCCGTAAGAAGCTGGAAGCCTGGCGGGCCGAATTGCTGGATGAGGCGAGTGACACCATCACCGGGCTGTCTCAGGAAAATCTGCACCAGCCCGACCAGATGGACCGCGCCCAGATTGAGAGCAATGCCGCGCTTGATCTGCGGACCCGTGACCGGGAGCGCAAATTGTTGCAGAAGATCGAATCGGCCCTGCGCCGCATTGATGAGGGCAGCTATGGCTATTGCGTTCAAACGGATGAGCCGATCAATCTGCGCCGTCTTGAGGCACGTCCAATTGCCTCGCTCAGCCTGCATGCCCAGGAACGCCATGAGCGCATGGAACGGGTCCACCGCGATGATTAGACGAGCAAAGATTAAACCAGCAACAATCAGACCAGCAATAATCAGATAAGCGCGACTCGATTAAGCGCAATTTACCGGAGGGCATGCCTGTTTGGCGGAGCCCCGCCAACCCCTATGAAGACATCACCTACCTTATCCCCCTGGCCTTATTTCCCCCGGTCCAAAGTAGAATTGGCCTTTGTCACCATAATGGTTTGCCGCGCTGCCGACCGCCTGCTCCTGCCGAGTCGTCCACATTCTGCCCGCATCCCACGCCCCTTTTGCGGCGTGGTGCAGCCAAAACACCCCATAGCCCCAATGGCACCCCGTTGGCAAAGCCCCGGTTTTCTGCGCTTTTGTAAAAAAGAGAACAAACCATGAAAATTAATGTTGCATTTGGAACAAATAGAGTACATAGTGTTGCAAAATTGTCGATCATGTCGTCGCGCTCCGGCGCTGCTGTGATGGGGATGTGCCAGCCCCTTTTCAGCATGGACAGCGATCAATGGCTATGCAACTAAGGAGACAGATATGGCTGGAGTCGTAGTGGATCTGAAAATGAACAATAATGATAAGAACAAGGCGCTGGAAGCTGCCATAGGGCAGATCGAAAAGGCATTTGGCAAGGGCTCGGTGATGAAGCTCGGCCAGCGCGAATCAGCTGTTGATGTGCAGGCCATATCAACCGGTTCACTTGGCCTTGACATCGGGCTTGGTATTGGCGGCTTTCCCAAAGGCCGGATTGTTGAGATATATGGCCCCGAATCATCAGGCAAGACCACACTGGCGCTGCATGCTGTGGCCGAAGCGCAGAAAGATGGCGGCAATTGTGCCTTCGTTGATGCTGAACATGCGCTTGACCCTGCCTATGCCAAGAAACTTGGCGTTAATATCGATGATCTGCTGATTTCCCAGCCGGATGCCGGTGAACAGGCGCTGGAAATTGCCGACACGCTGGTCCGCTCAGGCGCGATTGACGTGCTGGTCGTTGATTCGGTGGCGGCGCTGGTACCTCGTGCTGAACTTGAGGGCGAGATGGGTGACCATCACGTTGGATTGCATGCCCGCCTGATGAGCCAGGCGCTGCGCAAGCTGACATCCTCAATCGCGCGGTCGAACTGTCTGGTCATCTTCATCAACCAGATTCGCTTGAAGATCGGTGTGATGTTTGGCAATCCGGAGACCACAACCGGTGGTAATGCGCTCAAATTCTATGCCTCGGTAAGGCTTGATATTCGCCGGATTGGCGCGATCAAGGACCGCGATGAGGTGGTCGGCAACCAGACCCGGGTGAAAGTTGTGAAAAACAAGGTGGCCGCCCCATTCCGCACCGTTGAATTTGACATCATGTATGGTGAGGGCATTTCAAAGATGGGCGAATTGCTTGATCTTGGCGTTGCTGCCGGTATCGTTGAAAAGGCGGGGGCGTGGATCTCCTACAAGGGACAGCGCATCGGGCAGGGCCGAGAGAATGCGAAGAATTTCCTGAAGGAACATATTGAGCTTGCCAATGAGATCGAGGCGGCAATCCGTCAGAATGCCGGTCTTGTTGGTGATCAGATGCTTGATAATTCGATTGCCGAAATGGCTGAGGCTGCAGAGCTAGATTCACCCGATGAGGTGCCGTCAACAGGCTAGCCTGCAAAGGGTCAGTGACCAGATTTCTGCCTCCGTCACCGGTCATCCGGGGCGGGAGTTTTTTCATCTGATGGCGGTGAAGTACCAGCAGCTGACATTATGCTTTTCCTAACAAAGTGGCACGAACCAACAAAAAACTAACACTTTGGCTGGACAGGGGGCAAGCCACACGCTTAAAACAGGGCCACCGAATTAAGGACCATGGGATATAAAGTACAATGAGCAGCGTCAACGACATCCGTTCGACCTTTCTTGATTATTTTCAGAACGATAATCATCAGATTGTCGAATCCAGTCCATTGGTGCCACAGAATGATCCGACATTGATGTTCACCAATGCTGGCATGGTGCAATTCAAAAATCTGTTTACCGGGCTGGAGACACGGGATTACATCCGCGCCGTCACCTCGCAGAAATGTGTTCGCGCTGGTGGCAAGCATAATGACCTTGAAAATGTCGGCTATACCGCGCGCCATCACACTTTTTTCGAGATGTTGGGAAATTTTTCCTTTGGTGATTATTTCAAGGATCATGCCATTGAGATGGCGTGGAACCTGATCACCAGGGAATATGGTCTGCCGGCCGAAAAACTGCTGGTCACCGTTTATCATGAGGATGAGGAGGCTGTCGGTCTCTGGCGCAGGATTGCCGGCCTCGATGATGATAGGATCATCCGCATTGCGACCTCGGATAATTTCTGGGCGATGGGTGACATTGGCCCCTGCGGCCCTTGTTCTGAGATTTTCTTCGATCATGGCCCGCAGATTGCCGGTGGGCCGCCGGGCTCCCCGGATGAGGATGGTGATCGGTTCATCGAGATCTGGAATCTGGTTTTTATGCAGTTTGAGCAAACGGCGAGTGAGCGGATCAATCTACCAAAACCCTCAATTGACACCGGGATGGGGCTGGAACGGATCGCTGCGGTGCTGCAGGGCAAGCATGACAATTATGACATCGATCTGATGCGTGCCCTGATAGAGGCGTCGGCCGATGTGTCCAATGCCGATGCCGATGGCGCGATGAATGTTTCGCATCGTGTTGTTGCAGATCATCTGCGGGCCACCTCGTTTCTGATTGCCGATGGTGTGTTGCCGTCAAATGAGGGGCGGGGCTATGTGCTGCGCCGGATCATGCGCCGCGCGATGCGTCATCTGCATCAGCTTGGCTGTCAGGATCCGGTGATGTGGCGGCTGGTTCCGGCTTTGGTTGCGGAGATGGGTACGCATTATCCCGAGCTGGGTCGGGCGCAACCGCTGATCACCGAGACCCTGAAGCTTGAGGAAACACGGTTCAAGGAAACGCTGGATCGTGGTCTGCGCATCCTCAATGATGAGGTTGCTGGCAAACCCGCAGGCGGCACGCTTGATGGCGCAACCGCTTTCAAGCTCTATGACACTTTCGGCTTTCCCCTTGATCTGACCCAGGATTTCATGCGCGGCTTTGACTGGTCGGTCGATCTTGGTGGCTTCAACACGGCGATGCAGCAGCAAAAGGCCGCCGCCCGCAAGGCATGGACCGGGTCCGGTGATGTTGCCACGGAAACCATCTGGCTGGATCTTGGGCAGCGGCATGGGGCCACCGAGTTTTTGGGCTACACATCCGACACCGCCGAGGGTGTCGTTCTGGCGCTGGTGGCTAATGGTGTTGCTGATGATGGCGAACGGGACAGCGTAGCGGCAGGCACCGCCGTCAATATCGTGACCAACCAGACGCCGTTTTATGCCGAATCCGGTGGCCAGATTGGCGATACCGGCGTCATCGAATGGGCCGATGGCGAGGCTGTTGTCACTGACACCTTCAAGACAACAGCGGGGATGTTTGTTCACCGCGCCAAGATTGTTAAAGGCGCCCTTGCCAACGGCACCCCGGTCAAGCTGGTGATTGATGCGGAACGCCGCCTGCGGCTGCGCGCCAACCATTCGGCTACACATTTGCTGCATGAGGCCTTGCGACATGTGCTTGGTGACCATGTGGCGCAGAAAGGCTCGATGGTGGCACCTGACAGGCTGCGCTTTGATTTCTCGCATCCAAAGGCTGTGTCCGCTGAGGAACAGGCGCGGGTACAGGGGATCGTCAATGAGCGCATTCAGATGAACAATGAGGTCTCGACCCGGATCATGACGCCCGAGGCGGCGATCGAACTGGGCGCATTGGCATTGTTCGGCGAGAAATACGGGGATGAGGTGCGCGTTGTCCAAATGGGCGGACCGGCAGAGGCCGCAGGGCGCGGCGCGTGGTCGGTTGAGTTGTGTGGCGGTACACATGTCGCCCGGTCTGGTGACATCAGCCTGCTCAAGATCATTTCGGAATCAGCTGTTGCCGGCGGCGTTCGCCGGATTGAGGCGGTCACGCAGGTAGGGGCCATCGACTGGATTGAGGGGCGGGAGAAAATTCTCACCGGGGCGGCTGATATTTTGAAGATTTCACCGGAAAAGCTGACCGAACGTGTTGCCCGCCTGCTTGAGGACGCCAAAAAAGCCGATCGTGATATCAGCAATCTGCGCCGCAAACTTGCTGCTGGTGGCGGTGCTGGTGGTGGTGGAACTGAACTCATCAATGGGGTGAATTTTGTCGGCCGTCTGTTGGAAGACACGCCCGCGCGCGAGCTCAAATCAATGGCTGACGATTTTAAGACCGGATTGGAAAAAGCGGTGATTTGTCTGGTCGCAACCGATGATGGCAAGGCCTCGATCGTTGTAGCAGTGACCCCCGATCTGGTTGACAGCCGCAACGCGGTCGATCTGGTTCGTCTTGGTTCAGCGGTACTTGGCGGCGGCGGCGGTGGAGGGCGGCCGGACATGGCCCAGGCTGGCGGCCCAAAAACTGACAATGCAGCGGCAGCGTTGGCGGCGGTTTCATCGGCGCTTTAGACACTTCGAGGATAAAACCTCCAGCCGCTTCGGCGCTCAGATTATAAAACCAAAACATAAAACCAAAAAAGCCCCACCGCGAGGAGGGGCTTTTCTGGTTTACAACAGACAGGAGGGGCTATGCACCCACTGCCTTTTGCAGATTCACGTCAATCGCATCAAGAAAATCGTCAGTTGTCAGGAACGGCTGCTCGTTTGAGATCAGCAGGGCGAGGTCCTTGGTCATCTGGCCGCGCTCGACTGTTTGGATGCAGACTTTTTCGACAGTGTCGGCAAAGGCCGCAACATCAGGCGTATCATCAAACTTGGCACGATAGGACAGGCCGCGCGTCCACGCAAAGATCGAGGCAATCGGGTTGGTCGAGGTGTCCTTGCCTTGCTGGTGTTGGCGGAAATGCCGGGTGACCGTCCCATGCGCTGCCTCGGCTTCGACTGTCTTGCCATCGGGCGTCATCAGTACAGAGGTCATCAGGCCAAGCGAGCCAAAACCCTGGGCGACGGTATCGGACTGGACATCGCCATCATAATTCTTGCAGGCCCAGACAAACCCGCCGTCCCACTTCATCGCGCAGGCCACCATGTCGTCGATCAGCCGGTGTTCATAGGTCAGTCCGGCGTCCTTGAATTTGGCTGCGAACTCGGCCTCAAAGACCTCTTCAAAAAGGTCCTTGAAACGCCCGTCATAGGCTTTCATGATGGTGTTCTTGGTCGACAGATAGACAGGCCAGCCAAGGTCAAGGCCATAATTCATGCAGGCTCTGGCAAAGCCGCGGATCGATTCATCGAGGTTGTACATGGCCATTGCCACACCACCATCGGGGAAATCGAATACCTCATGCGCGATCGCCGGGCTGCCATCCTCCGGCTGAAACGTCATCGTCAGCTTGCCGGCACCTGGGACGACAAAATCCGTGGCCCGGTACTGGTCACCAAAGGCATGGCGGCCAATGACGATCGGCCGTGTCCAGCCGGGGACCAGCCGGGGTACGTTCTGGCAGATGATCGGCTGCCGAAAAACCGTGCCGCCGAGGATGTTGCGGATCGTGCCATTTGGAGATTTGTACATGCGCTTGAGGCCAAATTCCTCAACCCGCTCTTCGTCCGAGGTGATTGTCGCGCATTTAACGCCGACGCCATATTCCTTGATCGCATTGGCGCTGTCGATGGTGATTTGGTCATTCGTCTCGTCACGCTTTTCGATGCCCAGATCATAATATTTCAGATCAACATCCAGATAGGGGTGGATCAGCTTGTCTTTAATTTTCTGCCAGATGATGCGCGTCATTTCATCGCCATCAATCTCGACAATGGGGGTTTTGACCTTGATACGTGACATAGAAAGTCCTTCGGTGTTGCTTTTTCAACAGGCCTTCAAACAGGCGGGCGCGGCTAGGCTGTGTGGGCGGACGGCTGGCCATCTGCATCGACAGTTGATCTTGGGGGCGATGCGGTGTGGCGCGTGACGACCATCTGTCGTGATACAAGGCCTGTTTCTAGACTGGAAACTGGTCACTTGCAAGGGTGCAAAGGTGCAAAATCAGCCAGAAGTCGCGGTGCTGATTGCGGCTGCAACCAGGCTGCCATTGGCGACATTGTCAAGATGATCGGCGATTTCGTCCAATGTGTTGGCCTGTTCAAGATGTTTCACATTGCCGCAATGCATGAAGCCGGCATCGATGATGTGTTGGATCTGGTCAAGCAGATGCTGCCAATAGCTGTTCAGATTGAAAACAATGATTGGCTTTTGATGCAGACCGAGCTGTCGCCAGGTAGCAATCTCCATGGTTTCATCGAGTGTGCCAAGGCCGCCTGGTAAAACAATGAAGGCGTCGCTTTCGGCATACATCATTTCCTTGCGTTGGTGCATTGTGTCCATGATATGCAGCTTGGTGACACCAGCGTGGCCGATTTCAACACTGTCCAAGAACCGCGGGATGATCCCGGTGACATGACCGCCCGCCTCGATCACACCATCGGCGACTCGGCCCATCAGGCCCATTTTGCCACCACCATAGACAAGACCAAGCTGCCGCGATGCAATCATTTGGCCCAACTGATACGCACTCTCAGCGTAAATTGGACTCTCTCCCATTGCGGCACCAGTGAACACACAAATCTTTTTCATTAGCAGTGACTATCCAATCGTTGAACAAGGAATGGTTAAGCATTACGCTTGTTATTCTCTAAAGCCACAAAAAAAGGAAATCCCGGGTGCGCTATCTGACCTATATATTGCTTGGAGTTGGCGGTTTGATTGCAATTGTTGCGCTGGCCGTGGTGTTTCTTGGCGATCAGGAACCGGTAGCCGTGGAACCGCAGGGCGACACAAAGAGCGAGATCATCGCCGATATAGCGCCGCAGACCGGCACAAATGGCGAGGTTAAGGCCACTGCTGACCAATCCGTCCAAACAGGCGCGACATATACCGGCGCGACTGATACCGGCGCGACAGACAAACCCGCTATCGCAGACAGCGTTGATCAGGATCAAGGGCAAAGACTGTTGGCCATTGATCTGGCGCAGGTGAAACCCGACGGCCAGGCGGTGTTTGCCGGGCAGGCGGCACCGGGCGCGATGATCACTGTTTTTGAAGGCGATATCCTGCTTGGTGAGACAGTTGCAGATGACAATGGTGAGTGGGTTGTCATTCTGGAAAAGACACTGGCCCCGGGTCAGCATCTTGTGTCCGTTGCCATGGAAACACCCAAAGGCGAGACTGAACTTGCAGACGCCACCCTGGCAATCGAAATTGCCGCCAGCAAGGATGAGCAACCGCTTGTCGCCGTATTGCCGCAGACCGAGAATGAGGTGCCAAAGCTTCTGCAATCGCCTGACGACAAGCTGCTGGAACCAGCCACCATCGCCTCTGCTGACATCACAGACAAGAAGAGCGGTACCAATACAGGCAGCGAGAAAACGTCAGACACAGTAACCGCTGCAGATACCAGGGGGACAGTCGCCGACCAGACAACTGCGCCGATCATAACACCGTCTATTGCGCCGCGCGCCCTTGTCTGGCGCGAGAATAACGAGCTGGCGATTTCCGGCGTGGCCACAGGTGGCGTCCGGGTGACAGCCAGCACCAAAAGCGATGATTTTGCCGAGGCATTGGTGATGGCAAATGGGGACTGGTCGGTGTTTGGCAAAATTGACCCCTCGGCTTCGCGCCTTGAATTCCGGTTTGCGCTTTATGATGAGGCCGGCACCAGCGTCGCTGCCTATGTGTTGCCTGTCACCATGCGTGATCTGGATGTCGGTCTTGATGGCAGCGAGATGGTGGTGATCAACAGAGGTGATGCGCTATGGCGAATTGCTTATCGCAGTTATGGTAAGGGTGTCCGCTATGTCGATATTGTGCGCCGCAATTTGGGATCGATTGTTGATCCTGATCTAATTTATCCTAATCAGATTTTTGCGCTCCCCAAACAGTAATGCGCCAGCCGAGTTGACAGCCGGCCAGGGGAGCGCGTGACCAACCAGATGGCAAGGGAGGGCCCGCATGGGTGACAGTACTGTGGATCAGCAAAAACCATCCTTTTTCTGGCAGATCGCCGATGATGGCTGGCCGGTTCTAGCGCTTGCCGGATTGCTGACAATTTTGCTGACCATCATGTTTGTGCCGCTTGGCACATTCGCCCTTGGAATGTTCGTATGGCTGTCACACATCCTGCGCGTTCCCAGCCGCACGACACCGCAATCTGCGGCGGTAATAGTGGCGCCAGCTGATGGCCGTGTAACCGAGGTTACCAAAGTTCCGCAGACAAATGAGTTCGATCCGCAGGAAACGGAGGCACTGCGTATCACCATTCGCACCTCGCTCAGCGATGTGCAGTTGCAGATGGCACCCATCGAGGGGCGTGTCACTGATAATTTTGCCATTCCCGGGTTGTTTGGCGGTTATGAGGATATGACGGCAGCGCGGGCGGACAATGAGCGGCGCGAGATCAGCCTGACACAGGATGACGGGCTAAGTGTGATGGTGGTGCAACTTGGGGGGAAAACGGCAAGACAGCTGGTCTGTCGGCATCATGTCGGGCGGTTTCTGAGGCGCGGCACACCACTTGGCATGACACGGCTTGCCGGTGTTGTTGAGGTGTTCATTCCGGCTGACTGCACTCCTCAGATTGCCGTTGGCCAGCATGTTCTTGCCGGAGAGACAGCCATTGCCCGTCTGCCCTTGCGCGGGCGCAGACGGCCGTCAGGCTGATGTTTGACGCGGCGCTTCGTCCCTATGTCGACAGGGTGACCGATCCTGTTGGCCGTTGGTGTGCGGCGCGCGGCATCTCGGCGAGTATGGTCACTGTCATCGGTTTTGCCTGTGGCTTTGCCGCTGCCCTTGCCGTTGTAATGGGGATGATGCTAGTGGCGTTCGTGCTGATCCTGCTCAACAGGCTTTGTGATGGGCTGGATGGGGCGGTTGCCCGGGCCACGGCACCCACTGATTTTGGTGGGTTTCTTGATATTGTTTTTGATTTTATTTTCTATGCAATGGTGCCGTTTGGTTTTGCCCTTTATGATCCGGCCAATGCCCTTGCCGCCTGCTTTCTGGTCGTCAGCTTTTTTGGCACAGCTGTCAGCTTTCTTGCCTTTGCTGTGATGGCGGAGAGGCGGGGGATTTCAAGCCGGGAGCGGGGCTTGAAGTCGTTCTATTATCTGGGCGGCTTGACCGAGGGTTTTGAAACAATCATCCTTTTGTTGGCGATGACCGTGATGCCGCAATGGTTTGTGTATTTTGCTTTTGGGTTTGGTACGATCTGCTCGATCACCACAGCCAGCCGTATCCTCGAAGCCCGAAAATTGCTAAGCTGAACGCCTGAGTCTCAGGAGATGAAACCGATGAAACTCAAAATTGGTGATCCAACACTCCGCCTCGAGGATGAGCGATTGTTGCGAGGCGAAGGCAGCTTCACAGACGATATTAACCCGGGTGATGGGCTCCGTGTTGCCTTCCTGCGGGCGCCCTTCGCTCATGCCCGGCTGACCGCGCTTGATCTCGAGGATGCAGGGGCACTTGCAGGGGTTCATCTTGTTGCCTCACAGACTGATCTCGATGCTGATCAGGTGGGGGATATCACCTGTGCGCTGAGTCTGCAGAATGAAGATGGCAGTGACATGGTCAAGGTCTCGAAACCGGCGATGGTTCGGGAAATCAACCGCTCGGCAGGTGATATTGTTGCCATGGTTGTTGCCGATAATCAGCAGATTGCGGATGATGCGCTAGAGCTTATTGAGGCGCGTTATGAGGCTATGGAAGCGGTTTCTGATGTCTATGCGGCGATGGCTGACGGCGCGCCACAGCTTTACCCGGAATATGAAAACAATATTGCCCTGAACTGGTTGGCCGCTGATCACGCCGGGACAAGCGCGGCGTTTGCCCGGGCGGCAGAGACCGGGTTGGAAACTGTCGAGATAGATGTGGTGAACAGCCGGGTCATCGTCAACGCACTCGAAACGCGGCCAATGATTGCTGGCCCGGGAGAGCGACCGGGAACACTTGATATCTGGTGTCCCACCCAGGGACCCTTGCCAATAGCGCAAAAGTTGGCGGCAGTGCTGAATATGCCGGTCGCTGATGTGCGGGTGCGAACGCCGGATGTTGGAGGTGGCTTTGGGTACAAGATTTTTTTCTATCCTGAGCAGGTGGCCATTGCCTGGGCGGCGCGGCGACTCGGACGGTGGATCAGATGGCAGCAGGCTCGCTCCGATGGCTTTCTGTCCGATTTGCAGGGGCGGGATAACCGCAGCCGTGTGCGCGCCCTTGTTGACAGGGATGGCCGGGTGCATGCGGCTGAGGTCACAGCGCATGTCAATCTGGGGTCGTGGCTGTCCAATTTTGGACCGGGCGTTCCAACTTTGTCGGGTTCGCGGGCGCTGACGACAAATTATCGTATTTCGCATGCCAGCCTGCGGGTTATCGGTGTCATGACAAACACCCCGGCGGTTGATGCCTATCGCGGGGCTGGTCGGCCGGAATCCAATTACCTGATGGAACGTCTGATGGATCACGTGGCAGCGCATGTGGGCATTAGTCGGATCGAGGTACGCCGCCGCAATTTGATCAGGCCGCAGGATATGCCGTATCAGATGGTCATTGGTGGCAAAATTGACGTTGGAGACATGCCGGGGGTGATGGAAGAGGCGCTGACACGCGCTGATCACGCCGGCTTCACCGCCCGTTGTGCCGAGAGTGAGGCCGCTGGCAAGTGGCGCGGTATTGGGGCAACCATGTATCTTGAACAATGTGGTGATGGTGGCGGCAATGAGGGCGTTGAGATCCGGTTTCAGCCCGATGGTGCCATTCTGTTGTTGGCTGGTATGCAGGACAATGGTCAGGCGCACTGCACGACGCTGACGCAGATCCTGTCTGACCGTTTCGGTTATGAGACGGACAGAATTACTATACGGCAGGGGGATTCAGCGCACACGCCCCCAGGCACTACCGGCGGTGCCCGGATGAGCATCATTATCGGGTCTGGCGTTGCCCATATTGCCACTGAGACGCTGGAGAAAGCGATGCCCCACGCAGCGGAGCATCTTGGCTGCTCCCCTGCCGATATCAGCTTTGCTGATGGTCTGTTCCTGGTTCGGGGCAGCAATCGTTCGGTTGGATTGGATGAGCTTGTGACCAAGCTTGCTCCGGCAGAGGGTGCACATCCGTTTGACATGTATCACGCCTATGAGTCCAGCGGTGCGACTTATCCTCACGGATGCCATGTTGTTGAGATAGAGGTTGATCCAGCTACCTGTCTTGCGCAGATCCAACGCTATACCGTGGTTGATGATTTTGGTGTCGTCCTCAACCCGGTCACATTGCGTGGCCAGATCCATGGCGGTATTGCGCAGGGTGTTGGTCAGGCGCTTTACGAGCATGCCGCGTTTGACGAACAGGCGCAGCTTCTTGCCGGCTCCTTGATGGATTATACTTTGCCGCGTGCTGATCACCTGCCATCAATTGACGTGCATTTTCTCGGCACGCCAACCGGCAATAATCACCTCGAGGTAAAAGGATCGGGTCAGGCGGGGGCGATCGGTTCAACGCAGGCGGTGATCTCGGCACTTTGCGATGCGCTTGGCATTACCCATATCGACATGCCGGCCACACCCGCGGCCATCTGGCGGGCATTACAGGCGAAACAACACAGGAAGGCAGTGTGATGTCTGACAAGATTGAAAAAAGTGACGCCGAATGGCGCGCGCAGCTGACCCCGGAACAATATCAGGTTACCCGCCATCATGGCACCGAACGTGCTTTTACCGGCACGCTGAACAAGGTCTATGAAGATGGGACGTATCATTGCATCTGCTGTGATGCCGAGCTGTTTTCCTCAAAGACCAAATATGATTCAGGGTCAGGCTGGCCGAGCTTTTATGACACTCTTGGTAATGGCGCGATCGCCGAGACTGAGGATACCAGCTTTATGATGCGGCGCGTTGAGGTGCATTGTGAGCGTTGCGAGGCACATCTGGGCCATGTCTTTCCGGACGGGCCGCAGCCAACGGGTCTGCGTTACTGCATCAATTCGGCGTCACTGGCTTTCAGGAACAAGGGCTGAGTTGTGGGTTATTGGAAAAAATGTGGGTGACCCGCAACCAAACATGATCCATGGGGAGAGACAGATCCATTGCCCGCCAGATACGCAGGCTTGGATGAATTTGTGGGTCAACGGACACAGCTTCACTGACCGGGTGTAGGAAATTGCGTGGTCGAGAGCTGTGAATTGATGAAAAACCGGCGCTATTGAGCGGATTTAGCCGCGGCTCTGGTAGTAATTGTCATCATAATCACGCTGGCTATGCCCACCGTGATGGCGTTTGGGCATATCATCAGCATTCAAAAGACCGTCACCATGGCTGTCCATTTTTTCGAACATGGCAATCAGGCGGGCGTCAAATTCATCTTTGCTGATGTTGTCATTCTCATCGCTGTCCAGACGCATAAACCGTGTGGAATTGTGTCAGCATTTCTTCCTGGCTAAGGACGCCATCCTTGTTGGCGCTAAGTTTCAGCGCGTTGATCTTGGAGTGATGGCCGTGATGGCCAAAACCCTTATGGCTGGGATAGTTGCCCGCTGTTGCAAGACCGGCGATCAGACCGCCAGAAACCACGAGCGCACCCGAGATAATGGCTGTTTTACTGATTTTTTTCATGGGAAATCCTGTTCGATGTGGTTAGAAGATGCAGGTGACATCGGCAATCAAAGTCGCAAAGTGGGTGAAGGGGGTGTCGGTCAACGATGTCGATTGCCAAGATGAGTGCCAAAAGAGGCACAAAAGGGGCGGCGGCGTTGTGATTTCGGGGAATTTTGCACGGGTGGGGCCAGTTCTAATATAATTGGTCTGGGAGAAAGATGATGACTGACAAAATGCTGTGGATTACAGGCACAACAAAAGTTTTTGGTGTGATTGCACATCCCACCGACCACGTGCGAGCGCCAAAGGTGTTCAACAGGCTTTTTGCCGAGCGGTCACTTGATCATGTCATGATTCCAATTTCGGTTTCACCGGCTGATTTTACAGCGATGATCCGAGCCTTGCAGTCACAGTCAAATTTTGGCGGCCTCACCGCGACCATCCCCCACAAGATGGTGATGGCTTCCTTGTGTGATACGTTGGGGCCTGCGGCCCGTGTCAGTGGAGCTGTCAATGCCGTTCGGTTCAATCCGGACGGAACGGTTGACGGTGATAATTTTGATGGTGAGGGTTTTGTTGCCGGTATGACCAGCCAGGGACATGAAATCGCTGGCAAGACGGCGTTGCTGTTGGGGGCAGGTGGTGCAGCAAGAGCCATCGCCACCGCTCTGTGCACGCATGGTGTTGCAGAGCTACATATTCTCAACAGAACCCATACCAATGCTGAGGCGCTGGTTGCCACGCTTGAAGATAAGGGTGGGTTTGAACAGGCGCGCGCAGTAAACAGCCATGATGGCAGCAATGTTGATGTTGTGATCAATGCCACCAGCATGGGTCTGCATGAAGGTGATGATCTGCCGCTGCCGCTGGACGGCGTCGCTGCGAATACGGTGATCGCTGATATTATCATGAAGCCGGAGCAGACAGCCTGGTTGGCAGAGGCCGAGAGGCGCGGTCTTGCAACGCAATATGGACGCCACATGCTTGATTGCCAGGTCGAACTGATTGGAAAATTCATCGGCGCGCTTTAATGGCTCGTAGTTGCTGGCTTTTTAACGTTTGTGGCTGCGGCGCGACAAGAAGTGAATTGAGTTTGATTGCCGTCGGCTATATAACATCAACATGTTTGACATGATCATTCACGCGCCAACATGGCCGCGACCCGGCGATGTGTCATCTGGCGATTTTGGCGAAAGAGGGTAAAATGGCTGAAACCACAAATTCCTGGACTGACGAGCGCTTGGAAAAGCTTCGAAAATTGTGGGATGAAGGACTGTCAATTTCACAGATTGGCAAGTCGCTAGGTGTGTCACGCAATGCCATTGCGGGTAAGGCACATCGCATGGAGTTGCCGAAACGGCCATCACCAATTGCCAAGAACAAAGCCGAGAACAAGGAGCCTGTGAAGACGGCAATGCCGAAAAGAGATCTGCCACTCCGTCTTGAGTTGCGCCAGCTTGAATGGTCGCGCAGCAAATGCTGTTGGCCGTCCGGTGACCCCAAGCATAATGGATTTTCCTTTTGTGGTGCGACAATCGTGCCAGGCAAGCCTTATTGTCTCGTACATTGTCAGGAAGCATATACAACTAGCCGCGAAAACCGTTAGCCGATGCTGAAGTTGCGATCTGATTACACGCCGCCGTCATGCCGCGTTCTTGATGCCCGGTTGAACATAGACATCCATGACGATCATACTGAGGTGACAACGACACTGTCGCTGGACCGCGTCGATGCAGCTCCTTTCCTTTTGCATGGCCGGGATCTGGAATTGCGGTCACTTCGTATCGGCGATACGATCATAGATAAGGCTGACTGGCCGATGAGCGAGGAAGGTTTATTGCTGGTGGATCTGCCCGAGCAGGTGAGTGTCGAGACTGTTTCCATCTGCCACCCTGAAACCAACACGGCACTTGAGGGTCTCTATCTGTCTGGCGGCATGTACTGCACGCAATGCGAACCTGAGGGGTTCCGGCGGATCGGCTTTTACCCTGACCGTCCGGATGTGATGACGATTTTTACTGTCCGGATTGAGGCGGATCGGGCTTTTCCCAAATTGCTGTCAAACGGAAATCTTGTCGAAACCGGCGATGTGGCGAGTGATCGGCATTTTGCCCTTTGGCATGACCCGCATCCAAAGCCCGCCTATCTGTTCGCCTGCGTTGTTGGGGATCTGGATTGTGCGCGAGATAGTTTTATCACCGCATCACAGCGTCATGTCGACCTGCATATCTATGTCGAAAAGGGCAATGTCGATCTAACCTGTCATGCTATGGAATCGTTGAAAAAATCGATGAAATGGGATGAGGAGCGGTTCGGTCTCGAATATGATCTTGATCTGTTTCAGATTGTTGCCGTCAGCCATTTCAACATGGGGGCGATGGAGAATAAAGGCCTCAATATTTTCAACAGCAAATACGTATTGGCTGATGAACGAACCGCCACCGACACTGATCTGAACAATGTCGAATCCATCGTGGCGCATGAGTATTTTCATAACTGGACCGGTAACAGGGTGACCTGCCGCGACTGGTTCCAACTGACCCTAAAAGAGGGATTGACTGTTTACCGTGATCAGTTTTTCTCTGCTGACATGCATGATGAGGGGGTGCAGCGTGCCGGCGATGTCAGCATGTTGCGCGCTGCGCAGTTTCCCGAGGACAGGAGCCCGACGGCGCATCCCATTCGTCCGGAAAGCTATCGTGAGATCAACAATTTCTATACCGCCACTGTCTATGAAAAGGGAGCTGAAGTGATTCGTATGCTGGCTGGCTATCTCGGGCGTGAGGGGTTCCGCCAGGGGATGGATCTGTATTTTCAACGGCATGACGGACAGGCAGTGACATGTGATGATTTTGTCACCGCACTCTCTGACGCGACAGACGCTGATCTGTCTGCTTTTGCGGGCTGGTACTCGCAGGCGGGAACGCCACAATTGACAATAAGGCGCAGGCAGTCAGGTGATCATCACGTTGAAATGATGCTGACACAGCAAATTCCAGAAACGGCAGCCGCCACTCCGCGGGACCCGCTGCCGATCCCTGTTCGGCTTGGCTTTATTGGTCCGGATGGCCGGCCTGTGGCGACGCGATGCAATGGTGAGCCGACGGTGCTGGATGAGCATGTATTCCTGATCGACCAAGCCAGCCAGACCGTGAAATTTGAGGCGGATGTTATGGTGGGTGAATTGACGCCAAGCTTGCTGCGTGGATTTTCCGCACCGGTGATCTTGTCAGATGATCTTACGCGCGATGAACGGCTGCATGTGATGGCATATGACAGTGACCAGTTTAATCGTTGGGACGCCGGGCAAACGTTGCTGGCGGATGCGCTGATCGCAACGATTGACGGACATGTAAATGTGGAGCCGCTCGCCTCGGGGTATCGTCAGATATTGGCAGACGGCCACCTGCGGGATGATTTCAAGGCTGGAATGCTTGTTGTTCCGGGGGTTCCAGTGCTTGAGAGCCGCATGAGTCCGGCTGACCCGGTTGCGTTGCATCAAGCCAAGCAGGCTCTACTAAAGGCGCTTGGTGGAGCCTTGCAGGAGGAAATAGACTCCGCATTGTGTCCATCTGGCCGAGAGCGGCTCAGTTCCAGCGCGGGCGGCCGCGCATTGCTGAACCAGATGTTGATATTGGGGGTTGCCGCTGAGAGTGAAACAGCGATCTCCGGTGCGGCGGCGCAGGTGATGGATCAGAACATGACACTCTCACAAGGTGCGTTGCGGGCCCTGATCAATTGCGAGGACCAGGCAAGGGTGACAGCGCTGCAGGCCTTCCATGACCGCTGGCAGGGATCGGCGTTGGTGATGGAAAAATGGTTTCAGATGGAAGCAATGTCGGCGGTTGGCGGCACCATTGAACGTCTTGCCACCCTGATGAAACACCCCGCTTTTGATGGGAACAATCCAAACAAGGTCCGCGCGGTGCTTGGCGCGTTCATGGCTGGCAATCCGCTGCGCTTTTACGCGACTGATGGCTCAGGCTATCGGTTTGTTGCATCCTGTTTGATTGACGTCGACAAACGCAACCCACAGGTGGCCGCGCGTATGGTCCTACCGCTGACCAGAATGGCTGCCTATGATTCTGAACGTCAGTTGCGGATGACAGCGGCACTGCAGACCATTGTCGCTGCAAGCCCATCCAGTGATCTCGGTGAGGTTGTAGACAAAGCCCTGGTCGCGAATGAATAAACACTTATCGCGTAAGAAATGCCGGAATATGGCCGGTGTCTTCAAGCGTATTGCCAACACAATCTGGCGGTGATGGCAATTCATCAGCCCGGTTCCGATTGCTGTTTGAATGCGGCTTCTCGTCCTTTTTTGCCTTGCTATTCTTGGCAACAGGCTTGCTTGTGGCAGCTGGTGTGTTGCTGCTATTGTCTGGGCCGGCCTCTTGCGTTCTGGCATTTTTGTTCCGGCTGCGTGATTTTTTTGCTGCCGGTTTTGCATCGCCAGCGCCGTCGTTTTTATCCGGTGTATCGCCGATCAGCGGAATGGATTTGCCGATCAATTTTTCAATGGCGCTGACATATCTTTGGTCATCCTTGCCAGCAGCGATGGTAAAGGCCCGGCCAGACTTTCCAGCACGTCCAGTACGTCCAATTCTATGAACATAATCCTCAGCGCTTGAGGGAACGTCAAAATTAAACACATGGCTGAGGCCTGCAATGTCGAGGCCGCGGGCTGCTACGTCTGATGCGATCAGCAATGGCACTTTGCAGTCCTTGAAATTTTGCAACGCTTCGAGCCGGGCGGATTGGCTCATGTCCCCATGCAGGGCGACGGCGTCAAAACCATGCCGCGTTAGCGAACGGATCAACACACCAATGTCGCGCTTGCGATTACAGAAAATGACTGCATTTTTCACATCTTCGCTGCGCAGCAAGCGGCGCAACGCAGCCCGCTTGCCCTTGATGTCACTCCAGATGAGATGCTGCGCCACCGTATCGGCGGTGCTTGCTGGAGGCGCGACTTCTATTATTTTTGGATTGCTGACAAATTTTCCACTGATTTTGTGGATGTCATCTGAGAGTGTCGCGGAGAAAAACAAGGTCTGCCGTATTTGTGGCAGCAGGCTTACGATCCGCTCAACATCGGGGATGAAACCCATGTCGAGCATTCTATCCGCCTCGTCAATGACCAGAATTTTCACATCATTGAGCATCACCTTGCCCCGCTCAAAATGATCAAGCAGGCGCCCGGGTGTTGCGATCAGTACATCAACACCCTTGTCGAGTGCTGCGTTTTGGTCGGCAAAGCTCACTCCACCGATCAGCAGCGCCATTGTCAGCTTATGATAGGTGCTGAATTTTTCAAAGGATTCGGCAACCTGTGCTGCCAGTTCGCGGGTTGGTGCCAGAATGAGAGAGCGGGGCAGGCGCGCTTTGGCACGGCCTGAGGCCAAAATTTCAATCATTGGCAGCGTGAAGGAGGCAGTTTTGCCTGTGCCCGTCTGCGCCGATCCGAGAATGTCGCGTCCCATCAAAACGATGGGGATTGATTTTTCCTGAATTGGAGTTGGGCTTTCATAGCCTAAATCAGCTACCGCCTTGCTCAGCTCGTCGCATAGCCCAAGGTCTGTAAAGTTCAATGAATATGTCCTTGTCGGAAGTGGATGAGATTTCGATCACAAGTCATTCAAAAAGGGCTGTATTACGCTAGCCACGCACCGCAATTGCTTTGCGCTGGAAATCTGTTGATGCAGGTGATACAGAGGATTGCTGCAAAGGTCAATAATTCATTGTTAGGTTGGAAAACAGCCCAATATATCTTTTCAATCGCGCCATGCAATGGGCTCCATATGATGCACAGTCTGATCACGCCCGTTCTAATACCCGGTTTACTATGCACGGAGGAGTTGTTTCACGATCAACTGCAGGCACTTTCAGATCTGGCGGCGGGAAACCAGGCGATCAATGAGCCAAAGATCGCTGATACATTGTCGCATGACAGTATCGAAGGGATGGCAATAGCTGCTCTGGCAGCGACGAGCGGGTCTATGGTTGCCATTGGTCTTTCAATGGGAGGGCATGTCGCATTGGAGATGGCGCGCCTTGCGCCCAACCGTGTTCCGGGGTTGGCATTGCTCAGCACCAGCCACAAAAGTGACACAGCGGCAAAACGCCAGCAGCGTATGGCAACAATCAAAATGGCTGAAACCGATAAATTCCGCGGGGTAACCCGGCATATGCTTGGTAGCTTTCTCTTGCCTGCTGCGCTGGCAGACGAGCCGCTGGCGGCCCGCGTGCTGCAGATGGCGCAGGATGTTGGCCGGCAGGTGTTCATCAGCCAGCAGACTGCCATTCTGAACCGTCGCGAACAGAGTGACACTCTGGCCAACTATCGGGGTGAGGTGATGGTCCTGTGCGGCCTCTTGGACGAGTTGACACCACCTTCGCTGTCGCGCGAGATGGTCGCGTTGTCAACGCATGCTGATTTGCACCTCCTGCCTGAAACTGGGCATCTCTCGAGCCTCGAGGCACCAGAGGCTGTCAGTGAAGTGTTGATAAAGTTGCTGCAGCGTGTGTGTATGCGAGTTGGCGCGAGATCCTAAACATCCAGCTCGGCGAGGACCTCTTCAGCGTGATCGCGAATGTAACCAAAGCGTAGCTCGGCCTTTTTGCCCATCAGGGTGTTGACCAGCTGGTCGGTATCGCGGCGCAGATCAGCCCCGATCGTATCACGACGCGGCAAATCCACCCGTAGCAAGCGCCGGCTCTCCGGATTCATTGTTGTTTCCTTGAGCTGTGCGGGTGGCATCTCGCCAAGTCCCTTGAAACGGCTGGTTTCGATCTTGCCCCGACCGTCGAAGCTACTAATGAGTATTTCTTCACGTTGATCATCATCAAGCGCATATAGTGTTTTGCCACCCTGTGTCATCCGATAGAGAGGGGGTTGCGCCAAATATAGGCGTCCCGCCTCAACCAGCTGTGGCATCTCGCGGTAGAAATAGGTCATCAACAGCGCTGCAATATGGGCACCATCAACATCGGCGTCTGTCATTATGATGATGCGGCCGTAGCGCAAATCATCCAGCTTGAAATCCTTGCCGGCCCGCACACCCAATGCCAGTGCCAGATCGGAAAGTTCCTGATTGGCGCCGAGCTTTTCCGTGGTCGCGCTTGCCACATTCAGAATTTTTCCACGCAATGGCAAAACCGCTTGGGTTTTGCGGTTGCGCGCCTGTTTTGCCGATCCGCCGGCTGAATCACCCTCGACGAGGAATAGTTCAGTGAGATCGGTGTCGCTGGCGGTGCAATCAGCAAGTTTGCCCGGAAGGCGCAGCTTGCGCGTGGCTGATTTGCGCGCGACTTCCTTTTCTTTCTTCCGGCGTTTGCGATCCTCGGCGCGCTCAATCGCCGCCTCGAGTAAAAATGTTGCGCGTGCGGCGTCGGCAGACAGCCAGTGATCGAAGCGGTCACGCACCGCCTGTTCAGTCAGGCGGGTGGCATCACTGGATACCAGTTTGTCCTTGGTTTGCCCCTGAAACTGCGGATCACGAAGGAAAACTGACAGCATGGCAGCGCTGTTGGCAAGGACGTCATCGGCGGTGATGTCGGTGGCTTTACGGTTGCCGGATAGATCACCAAAGGCCCGGAGGCCACGCACAATTGCCTGACGAAATCCGGTCTCATGGGTGCCACCAAGCGGTGTCGGCACAGTATTGCAATAGGAGTTGAAAAACCCGTCCTCACCCCCACCAAGCCAAGTGATCGCCCACTCAAATTTCTGGCCATCAAGCTTAGCAAGCTCGGCGAAGGGTGTGGAGACCATCAACGCTTTGTCGGAGGTGGCATCATTCAGATAATCGGCAAGTCCACCCGGGTAATGCAGCACTGCCTCGGTCGGCACGGCATCATCATTGGCAAGAAGCGCTGGCTCGCATTTCCAGCGGATTTCAATGCCGGCGAACAGGAATGCCTTTGATTTTGCCATGCCAAAGAGGGTGGCAGGCTTGAAATGCACCCTGTCACCAAAAATTTCGGTATCGGGGGTAAAGCTCACGCTCGTTCCGCGACGGTTTGGCGCGCTGCCGATTTCGGTCAAATTGCTCTGCGGCAGGCCGCGTGAGAATGTCTGGCTGTAGAGCTTCTTGTCACGGGCTATTTCCACCGTAAGGAGCGAGGACAGCGCATTCACCACCGATGCGCCAACGCCATGCAGACCGCCCGAGGTGGCATAGGATTTGCCAGAAAATTTACCGCCGGCATGCAGCGTTGTCATGATCACTTCAACGGCTGACTTGTCTGGAAATTTGGGGTGCTGGCCAACAGGCATGCCGCGACCATTGTCACGGATTGACAGAGTGTCTGCTGATACCAATGTTACGTCGATGCGATTAGCGTGGCCGGCGACGGCTTCGTCCATCGAGTTATCGAGAATTTCGGCGGCCAGATGATGCAGGGCGCGGTCATCGGTTCCACCGACATACATTCCCGGGCGATGGCGAACTGGCTCAAGCCCCTCCAGCACCTCGATGTTGGACGCGTCATAATTGTCTTCAGACGCCGCAGCGCCAAACAGATCGGCCATATGATGAGGTCTCTTGAAAGCTCGAGTTCATTTGATTTAGTTCTACCGTATATAGGGGTCTTTTCCAAGCCTAACCGCGAAATATTGGGTTTAGGATCGAAAAAACCCCCGATGGTGACATCAGGGGTTTTCCGTATTTTGGCCACGCAGAGTGCAGTTTGCTCTTTGCCATCTGCCAATGCCGTCTCCAGCCGTGGCCTGGTAGCCGTAATCCTAGTAGGAGTAGTACATCTGGAACTCAACGGGGTGCGGTGTGTGCTCCAGCTTGATGACCTCTTCCATTTTCAACTCGATATAGGCATCGATCTGCTCATCGGTAAAGACGTTGCCCTGGGTCAGATACGCGCGATCCGCGTCGAGTGACTCCAGTGCTTCACGAAGCGAAGCACAAACAGTCGGGATCTGCGCCAGCTCTTCGGCTGGCAGATCATAAAGATCCTTATCCATGGCATCGCCCGGGTGGATCTTGTTCTGGATGCCGTCAAGGCCAGCCATCAACATCGCAGAAAACGCCAGATATGGATTTGCTGTTGCGTCTGGGAAGCGGACTTCGACACGCTTGCCATTTGGCGAATTTACGTGCGGGATCCGGCATGAAGCCGAACGGTTGCGCGATGAGTAGGCAAGAAGCACGGGTGCCTCGTAGCCCGGAATCAGACGCTTGTAGCTGTTCGTTGAAGCATTGGTGAACGCATTCAACGACTTGGCATGCTTAATTATGCCGCCGATATAGAACAGTGCGCTCTCCGACAGGTCGGCATAGCCATTACCGGCAAACAATGGCTTGCCATCACTCCAGATCGACTGATGGACATGCATGCCTGAGCCATTATCGCCAGCAATCGGCTTGGGCAGGAAGGTAGCTGACTGGCCATAGGCATGGGCGACCTGATGCACGGTGTATTTGTAAAGCTGCAAATTATCGGCTGTTTCGATCAATGTGCCAAATTTGATGCCAAGCTCATGCTGCGATGGGGCAACTTCATGGTGATGCTTTTCAACATTGATTCCCATGTCGGCCATCACCGACACCATCTCGGAGCGGATGTCCTGTCCGGAATCGAGCGGTGGTACCGGGAAGTACCCGCCCTTTACGCCGGGGCGGTGGCCCATGTTGCCTTCCTCATATTCGCGAGCGCCGTTGTACGGGCCTTCGACCGAGTCCACCTGGTACATGGCGCGGTTCATGGACACGTCAATTTTTACGTCCTCAAACAGGAAGAATTCGGCTTCGGGACCGAAAAATGCGGTATCACCGATGCCGACGGCCTCCATGTGAGCCAGAGCAGCCTTTGCCGTGCCGCGCGGATCACGTGAGTAAGCCTCACCAGTGTTTGGCTCCAGCACGTCACAAAACAACGCGAGGGTCGGCTGCGCGAAGAATGGATCGACATAAGCACGGTAAAGATCCGGCATCAGGGTCATGTCAGATTCATTGATAGCCTTCCAACCAGCGATAGACGATCCGTCAAACATAAAGCCCTCTGCAAGGGTTTCTTCGTCGATGGTGTCGATGTGTTGGGTCACATGCTGCATCTTGCCCCGCGGATCAGTGAACCGCAGGTCAACATAGCTGATGTCGTTTTCACGGATCATGTCCATGATTGTTTTTGCGTCAGACATTTGGGTATCCTTCCATTGTTCTGTGCAGGTGGTGTCGGCTTGCGCCAACGACTTATGGGAACTGATATATTTGGGAATGCAGTGCTAGACGGCGTCGCTGCCACGTTCACCGGTGCGGATACGAATGGCTTCGTCGATGCTGGAGATAAAAATCTTGCCATCGCCGATCCGGCCGGTCTGGGCTGCCTGCTGGATGGAATCAACAACCCGATCACACATAGCTTCGTCAACGACCACTTCGATTTTTACCTTTGGAAGAAAATCGACGACATATTCAGCACCGCGATAGAGTTCTGTATGGCCTTTCTGGCGGCCAAACCCCTTTGCTTCCAGAACAGTGATGCCCTGAATGCCAATGTCGTGGAGTGCTTCTTTAACCTCATCGAGCTTAAACGGCTTTATAATGGCTTCAATTTTTTTCATCATCTTCACTTTCCCTTTGTACCTCCGCCGCAAAGGGGGTGGAGCACAGGTCCAGTTATCAACGTGCGATCACCCTCGCGCAATGGCCCATTAAAGAGCGGTTACGCCAACTGCGCAGAATTATCTACCGCCGCATGTTTTTTATGCAATATGCCTAAAATTTGTGCAAATAATTCAATGGCAATTTGCCGTTTGTGATCACGTTTACGATCAATTGTCCGCTGGTTGGCCTCAGCTAGTTGGCATTGGGGAAAAACAGGGGTTGGCTGTCGCGTGTGAGAGACCCAATGCTGGTCTGGCCCTCAGCGGAGAGCAGCCAGTCAACAAATTTGTCGGCAGCCGCTGATTTTACTGTCGGACAACGCGCTGGGTTGATCGTGACAACACCATATTGATTGAAAAGGCGCGGATCTCCCTCGAGTAAAATCGCGTGAGTCATCTTGTTGCCAAAGGCAAGCCATGTTGCCCGGTCGCTCAATGTGTAGCTGTCAGATTGAACAGTAAAATTCAGCGTTGCGCCCATGCCGCGCCCGGTTTCGAGATACCACCAACTGTTGCCACTGTCTGGCGTGGTGTCAGTCAGTGCCCACAGCCGCCGTTCTGCCTTGTGGGTTCCGCTATTGTCCCCGCGTGACGCAAATTTTGTTCTGGTTGCCGCGATTGTGGACAAAGCAACGCCGATGTCTTTGCTGCCACTTACTCCCGCAGGGTCAGATTTCGGGCCGACCAGGATAAAATCATTATACATCAGATCATGTCGAGCCAGACCGAAGCCATCGGCGACGAAGGCAACCTCGTCCGTTGTCGAATGGACAATCAACAAATCGCCATCACAGTTTCGGGCATTTTGCAGCGCCTGTCCCGTGCCAACGGCGACAACTTTTACCTCGATGCCGCTTGCCTTTTCAAACAGGGGAACAACATGTTGATAAAACCCTGCGCTCTGTGTCGATGTTGTTGATTGCACGATGATCGATCCAGCGTTTGCTGCGGCAGCGGTGAATGCATTGAGCCAAAACCCTGATCCAAGCGCTAACGTTGAGAGGACACGTGTGAAACTGCTGCTGTACATTATTTACCAAACTCAAAACAAAATCAGATTTTGCTGCACGCGCCCTTGCCATCGCGAGAACCTTCATCCACCCTCTTGTTGTTCTTTTTGGTGAGATTGTAAAGCCGTTATGTCTATGAAAACATATCGACGAGGTGAGTGTTGTAATGGCTGAATTTGAGGGCGCGAAAGCGCGACCACCTGGAATCCGTGCCAAATGGTTTGTTGCCGACGAGACCATTGGCATTGGTAAGATACGCCTTCTGGAAACGGTTGGTGAACTTGGCTCCATAAGCGCTGCCGCTCGTCAGATGGGGATGGGCTATAAGCGCGCGTGGTTCCTGATTGCCTCGCTGCAAAAGGGATTCAACGTCCCTCTGATCGAAACTGTGCGGGGTGGAAATACGCATGGCGGTGCGGCAATCACAGAACTTGGCAAGGAGCTTGTGCGGCGATTTAACGCGCATGAGGTTGAAATCCAGACAGGATTTGCCGGGCTTTCAGAATGGTTGCAGACTGTGCAGGCAAGGGCGCCTGTTTCGGGTGCGCCAGTAACTGATGCGCAAGTCTGTGAGTCCGACGCGAATCAGGCGGGTGTTGGTGAAGCGGGTACTGATGAGCAAGGCGGGTCGGACGACGCGGTAAAAATTGGCTGGGAACGGTAATACGGTTCCGGCGTGGACAAGGTAAAGGGTCAAGGTGATGACAGCAAAAGACGAGAAGCCAATGTTTCCAAATTGGCATGACCGACCAGAAACGCGTGAACAGGCGGGGCTGAATAGTGACTATCTTGATGGGGACTCCTTTGTCCGACTGGCCGATCAATTCATTTCACTTGCCAATCAGCGTAGTAAAAAGGTGGCAGCTACCGATTTGCAGTTGGTCATGATGTTTGCTGCTGCCAGATATACAGCCCATGTGGGCAAAAACGTGCTGGTCGTTGATGAGCAGGAAAAATTTATCGACCATATGACCAAGCAATATCAGGACATGCTGCGCACACACATGGCGGACCCAACAGTTTAAGCACAGGCACCTGCTGTTCTGGATCCGGCAGCCGACAGCGTTACAACAGGAGGAAAATTATGCCAAAAAGAAATTGGAACGACCTTCCAGGTGCAGGGGTTTGGCAATTCTTTTCGACAGCGCTCTGGCGCAGTATGTTTGCTATGCTACTGCTTTGTGCGCCGCAGGCCGGGGGTGCCGACATGATTGCCGAGGGTCGCACCATCGTGGCTGAGCAGTGCACACGTTGTCATGTCGTTCCCGGAATCAACCCGAAGGGTGGCATCGAGTCCACACCATCATTCAAAGGGATGAAGCATCTGGCTGATTGGCGTCGCCGTTTTGAGGTGTTTTTCACTCTACCGCCCCATCCCGCACTCGT
>CACCQD010000022.1 GCA_902547925.1 uncultured SAR116 cluster alpha proteobacterium
CCAGGGCATCGGGACAAGGGCCAGTACCGGTACAACTCGCAAATCTGGTACAAGGGCCCCCGCATAAATCCGGGCAGGGGCCAATTGTTCCCCCGATGACCAAACATCTCCAAGGTCCACCACGGGCCACAGGTCAGGGACCACTTCCACCTCTCTGGTCACATCTCCAGCCACCTCTCGCAGGCGCTGATCATCCAGCCACAACGGACGGCACAGCTGGCGTTCCGCGTTTGGGTGATGAAGTGGGTATTGCCGACAGGGTGCAGGCGAGTGGGGCTAAGCCTGAATTTGCTGAAAAATCTGAGAGCAGATATAAGGGGGAAAACGCGATAAAATCCAGCCACAGATCGCCAGATGGGATGCGCAGTGACCGCGTACCAACACCGGCTGATGCTGTGATGCAGGCGGCAAATCGTGCGGCCACCGAGGCAATGACCATGACCCAGATGAATACAGCACCAAGCCGCACAGTAACACCACCGATGATGCTTGATCTGTCCCGCCAGATGACGGCTGACACACCATCGGACAGCAACAGCCAGTCACAACAATCAACGTCATTATCGTCATCTGCCACACCGCAGCAGGGTGGACAGTCCGGTGGCAATGCCGCCGGGCAACAAGGGCGTGATGCCCAGGCGGCGATCGATCCCGGTACAAAGAATGCAGGGGGCGAGCGTGTTGCCGTTTATCGGCTGAATGTTCAACAGAATGGCTGGGCGGATACAATGGTGCGACGGCTACAGACAAATCTGCAAAATGGCACAGGCGCGGTACGGATCATTCTTGAACCCCGTAATCTTGGGCGCCTCCAGGTTACCATGGGTTTGCGTGATGGTCGTGCATCAATCCGCATTGCCACCGATACGAAACAGGCTGCCAGCATGCTGAGTGACTCGCGCGCGCATCTTGCGCAGATGTTTGAACAATCTGGTTTGCGCCTCGCCAACATACAGACGTCGTCGGCCATCATCAACGGTGATGGGGGTGCCACGGCTGATGGTGGGGGCTCACAAATGTTCGCAGATCAGCAAACGTCTGGGCAGAATGCTAATAAAGATGGTAAAGGTTCAGAACATGATAATAAACTGTTGTCAGACAGTGCTGTTGCAGGCGATATCGAGATCGATACGATCACCGCATTGGCGCCTGGCGAAACGGCGGTGTTGAACGTTCTGGCATGATGAATTTGTCAAAAAGAGGAATCGACAATGGCTGAAAATGATGCAGAAGAGGGCGGCAAAGGCGGTCTGATCAAGAAGATTTTGATCTTCGGCGGTGGAGGCATTTTGCTGATCGCCATTGGTCTCGGCGTTGGATATGTGGTATTCGGCTCAAGCCAGCCGGACCCGTCTGAGCAGATTGAGGAAATCATTGACCGAAAGATGAAAGAGGCTGAGGAGGCGGAAGCCGCCGCGGATAACGCGACGCCGCAGAAACAATCTAAAGACTCGCCCGACAACGAAGTTTTTGCCACGATCTATCATGAATTTCCGGGCACATTCACGACCAACCTTCAGGGCTCTCGCAAAATGCTGCAAATTGGCGTTGGTGTTTCCACCCAGTATGACGACACTGTGATGGCCAATGTTGAGGCGCATCAACTGGCCCTACGGTCGGTCATTCTTGGGGTGATCTCAGAATTCACCGAGGAAGATGTGAAAGGCCAGCCCGGTCGTGATGCTCTTTCCGCTGCTTTGCGGGTTGGGTTGAATGTGAAGTTGGAGGATCTGGAAGGCTTTGGCGGTGTGGAAGAGGTTCATTTCACCTCATTTGTCTTGCAATAGGGTTGGGCGTGCTGGCTGTTTGGCTGGCTGCCGGATCAGGTGAAAATTTGAGTATGGAAAGGTGGTATTGTGGCATCGACGCGTAAATTGAGCAGTGATGAGGTTAACGCGCTAATCGAGGGGTTAGGCGAGGACGGCGGCGATAGCGCTGCACCGTCTGCCGAGGACAAGGACGTCCGGCCTTTTCAGTTTGGCTCGGACGATCTGTCGCTGCTTGGCGATTACTACGCGCTGCGCATGATCAATGAACGCTTTGCCCGGATGGCGCGGCAGGTGTTTCTGCCAATGCTGCGTATCCAACCCCGCATTTCGTCTTTCCCACCAGAGGTCAAGACCTTTGACGAATATACCGCTGGTATCGAGAATTTCATGAGCCTGAACATCAGCCGGATTGAAGAGCTGCGGGGCAGCATGCTTATCGTGCTCTCACCAACCTTCATTTCGGTGCTGACCAACGCCTATTACGGCGGCAAGATCAAGCCACTGGCGACCACGCGGTCCGAATTCACTGCAACCGAAGAGCGCATCATCGAGATCATCAGCTCTGGCCTGAACGACACGCTTGAGGTCGCTTGGCGGGATCTGATGGAAATCAGCATTCGATACAGCAGCCGCGAGGTGAATCCGCAATTTGCCTCGTTCGTTGATGGCAGTGACCTTGTAATCATCTGCTCCTTTGTTGTGCAGTTACCGGATATTGATGCCGCCAGTTTCGACATCATCTACCCTTTGCAGACACTCAAACCCATTGCTTCGCTGCTGCGCTCGCGCGTGCAGACAGACAAGGCGAATGATGACAAATCTTGGCGTGACAGGATGGAGCGTGCGGTTTTGGAGATTCCTCTGGACCTGACCGCCCGTCTGAGCGAGCCGACAGTTTCAATGAACAAACTCATCCATCTCAAGGAAGGCGATGTGTTTCCAATCGACATTGGTGAGGGTGTCGAAATTCTGATTGAAAAGCTGCCATTCTATAATGGTGAACTTGGTGAAGTTGGTGGTCAGGCGGCAATCAGCCTGACGGAGCGCCGCACCGAATAGAAAGTATATGGAAAATGTCGTGATATAACGGCTGGCCGTTTAAGAATGACAGGAAAGCACTCGCCAGGGCGAGGGTGGAATGGAAAGGAAGACCGATGGCTGAAGATACGGAAGCAGATGAAGGCACTGGGGAAACGCATCCGGACTCAGAGCGGATCAGCATGGACAACATGCGTCTGTTGGAAAATATCGACGTTGTTCTCACTGTCGAGGTTGGCAGCGCGGAGATCAAGATCCGTGACCTGTTGCGGCTCAATGAGGGGTCGGTGATCGAGCTGGACCGTCTTGCCGGCGACCCGCTGGACATTCTGGCGAATGGCACCATGATCGCGAAGGGTGAAGTTGTTATGGTTGGCGAGCGCTTTGGTGTCCGCTTTTCTGAAATTGTCGCACCTGAGGACCGGGTTGATTCAATCTAGACTGTCATTTTTCCGACGTCTGGCTGGCCACGGCGGCCCGTTCCTCGAAGGGTTTGTGACGGGCCCACCAAAAGCCCAATGGGTTGCTAAAAAATGACTAAAAAAATCATTTAAAAACAAAGTTCTGAAAAGTTTTCTAAGGAACGGGCCATTGCTGGCACGCCCCTTGCCTTGCATTGGTCACGAGTTCTTGTGACGGAGTTTCTAATGCCTGTGGATGCGATTCAGCCCTATCAAATCATTATCATGGTGGCGTTTCTGCTGCTGTTGATGGTGGCGTTGTTCATTGTTCGCCGCTTTCGTGGGGGATTGTCCAAACATATCCACCTCACCAAGCGCATGCGTCATATCGAGGATATGGCACTGACACCCCACCAGCGGTTGCATCTTGTCGAGGTTGATGGTCAGACCTTCATAATCCATGCCGGCAAGGGCCATGCGGCAACTGTTGTAAGTGTCAATGGCACCGGCGTTGCTGATGCGCCGATGACGCTGATGGATATCCAGAAGTCCACGTCAAGAACAGCGTCAAAAACAGCATCACGGCAGCCAGCCTCCAGAACTGCCAGTGCCGCCCCCACCGCCGCATCATCTTCTGATCCGCAGCGCAGCTCGGCGAATGTCGACCAGATCGCCAATGCCATAGCCGAGGCGCGCCGCCGCAACCCATCTCTGGGGCTGGGCAAATGACCCGTTTTTTCTCTCCCACGCTAGCAGGTTCAGCCCTGCTGACATGTCTTATTGCAGACCCGGCTCTGGCGCAAAACATGGCTGCCGGTATTCCAGCATTCAATGTTGCGAGCGCTGCCGATGGTGGTTCCACCTATTCGTTGTCACTGCAGATTCTGGCCCTGATGACGGGTTTGACGGTGTTGCCGTCGCTTGTTCTTGGCATGACCTCCTTCACCCGCATCATTATTGTTCTTTCAATTCTGCGTCAGGCAATGGGAACCCAACAGACACCGCCAAATCAGGTTTTGGTGGCGATTGCACTCTTCCTGACCATGTTCATCATGGCGCCGACCTTTACGGAAATGAACAGCACGGTGATCTCGCCATATCTTGATGGGCTGATGCCGGCAGATCTGGCGCTGGTCAATGGTGCCAATGTGATGAAGGATTTTCTTGTCAACAACACCCGGGTCAATGATCTTGTGATGTTTACAGAGATGGCAGGTGACGAGCCTTACGCCTCGCCCGAGGATGTGCCGCTGACAGTACTGTTGCCCGCTTTCATCACTTCCGAGTTGAAAACCGCCTTCCAGATTGGCTTCCTCTTGTTCCTGCCGTTCCTTGTGATCGACATGGTGATCGCCTCTATTCTGATGTCTCTGGGTATGATGATGCTGAGCCCGATGTTGGTCTCGCTACCCTTCAAACTTCTTCTTTTCGTCCTTGTTGATGGGTGGGCCATGACTGTGGGTTCACTCGTGGCTACCTACGCTGGTGGCTGACGCTGGCACGGACGATCCAACTTTCTGGAGGGTGCTTAAAATGGGTTTTGATGCGAATGTTGAATTTCTGAGGATTGCCTTCTGGCAGATCATCATTGCCGCCGGCCCTTTGCTCGCGGTGGCGCTGATTGTTGGTCTGATCATCGGTATCATCCAGGCGGCGACCTCGATCAATGAGATGACTCTCAGCTTTGTGCCAAAGCTGGTGATTGTGGTGATGACGTTTGGTCTGCTCTCGACCTTCATGCTAACCCAATTGTCTGACTATTTCGCCTTTATCTTTGATCAGATCACGCGGATTGGGTGATCGGATCATGCTGGGGCTTGCCACACCATCCCTGACAGGATTGCCCGGGCTCGACCTGAATCTGGTGATCACGATGCTGTTGCAATATTTCATGGCAAGCCTGCGGATTGGGGCGTTCATCATTTCTGCGCCGCTATTTGGCGCGCGCTGGTTGCCCTTGCAGGTACGCATCGTTCTCGCCCTTACCATCACTGCCGTTGTCGCTGTGCAGGTGCCATCGATTGATCCGGCCATAATCTCCACTGCCGCTGGCGTGATGATGATGCTGGTCGAGGTGGCAATTGGCTTGACTGCCGGCCTCGTTCTGACCATCTGGTTTTCCTCGGTGATGCTGGCCGGTGAGAAAATTGCCGCCTCTGCCGGTCTGGGTTTTGCGGCCCAGGTTGACCCACAAACCGGTGGCCAGACCCCGGTTGTCAGTCAGACGCTCTATCTGTTTCTGACAGTGCTGTTTCTCTCGCTTGACGGCCATCTCATCGCGCTGGCGACAATTATGGAATCCTACCGCATTCTTCCGATTGGTGGCTCGCTGGCACCACAGGTACTGATTAGCGCCGGGATCAATGCCGCCGGCACCATGTTTGTCGCCGCAACCATCATCATGCTGCCCATTGCCATGGTACTGCTGATGATCAATGTTGCCATCGGCATCATTACCAAATCCGCGCCGCAGTTGAACCTATTTTCATTCGGCTTTCCCATTTCGCTTCTCGCCGTGTTCCTACTGCTATACCTGTCGACAAGTGGGATGGGCGACAGCATGGCCCAGCTGATCGATGACTCGCTTGCCAATCTGCAAACCATGATTACGGAGATGCCCGGTGGCTGAAGAAAATGAAGACGGTCAGGAAAAGACTGAAGAACCCTCCCAACGAAAACTCGACAAGGCTGCGGAGGATGGAAAGGTTCTATCCTCTAAGGAGATGTTTGTTTTTACCAGCGTTGGCATGGGCCTTGCGATGCTGCTTGCGTCAACCCAGCTCATCCCGGAGATCCTCAACGTCTGGGGAGGGTTGTTCGTGTTCGACACTGCCACCGATATACGCAGCTTTGGTCTCGGAAAGCTCAAACATGTTTTCTATCTGGTGATCCTGACCACCCTGATCGTCGGCGCCCCCCTTTTGCTGGTGTCACTGGCCACGCAGGCTGCCGTTGGCGGCATCAATTTTGCTCCCAAATCCATGGAATTCAAGGGCAATCGGATCAATCTTCTTTCTGGACTGAAGCGGATGTTCTCGACAAAAGGATTGGTTGAACTTGGCAAGGCGATCCTCAAGGTGGCGTCCCTGTTCGGCATCTGTGCCTGGGTAATCTATGCCCATTTGCCCGGCATTATCTATCTGACCAACAGCACTCTTGGCGCCGCGCTTGGTAAAATTGGCGATGTATTTCCGCTGATGATCGGTGCCATGCTTGTTGCGTTAATGATCATCGCGGCCATTGATTATGCGTGGCAGCGTCATACCCACATCAAATCGTTGAAAATGACGCTGAAAGAGGTCAAGGACGAATTCAAACAGACCGAAGGTTCACCGGAGGTCAAGGCCAAGATTCGCCGCATGCAGATGCAGCAGGCAGCCGAAGGCGGCCGCCAGCGGGAGGCACTCGACAATGTCGCATCAGCAACGACGGTGATCACCAACCCAACACATTTTGCCGTGGCGCTCAAATACGAGGCCGGTGAGGCAGGCGCACCAACCGTCGTGGCGATGGGCAAAGGCAAGATGGCGGAACAGATCATCGAGCGTGCAAATAAAGCTAAGGTGCGCGTGCTGCGCATTCCATTGCTTGCACGCGCACTTTACTTCACCAGCGATCTTGGCGCGGAAATTGCCGAAGGACTGTATAATGCAGTGGCGATTATTTTGGCCTATGTTTATCGTATAGACAGGGGCGAAGTACTTGACGAGCCGGACATCATCTTGCCGCCAGAAATGCGGTTTGACGAAAATGGCCGTCACGAAGAAGGGGTGTGATGATGGTTCCCGTAAAGCGCCGTAAGGGGCAAAGCCTTGGCGAGATGATTAGCAGCGTCAGCTTTTATGGCCTTGGTATATATGCCATTCTCGAGGCGATGCTGCTCCATGAGGAAGGTGTCTCGCTTCTCAAATGTATCGCGATTGGGCTTGCCGGTCTTAGCTGTGTTGCAGCTGGGGCACGTTTTATCATCGCCGATCTGGTGATGCGGATGCGAGGCGAGGCAGATGGCCGATAATCGGGTGAATTGCTTTGAATGTCAGCACCATTTCATCACCCATGATCCGGCACGCCCATATGGATGCCGCAAATTCGGGTTCAAGGGACAATTTTTGCCTTCCCGCATCGTTTTTGAGACGACTGGCATGAAATGTGCTTACCACCAGACTAAGGGTCCGCAACGTCGGAGTCGATCTTCTACCGGAATGAACGGGAGACAGGCATGAGCGCCGAGTATAATGCTGTGCAGGAAAGCATCAAGATTGCTCTTGATGCAGCAGATGCAGCTACAGACGTGACGTCAGAATTTAACAAGGTCAAACGCGACAACAAAAAGCTGGAGGCATCCGTGAAAAATGTTCACCGCTACACTGTTATCATCTTTGCCAGCTCCATGTTGGCCGCGGTTGCAGCGCTGCTCTTTGCCGGCCTGATCTATTTCCGGACAATGGCTGATCTCACCACAATGACGACGACCAGCCGCGAGGCGCTAGTAGTTTTTGCCGAGAATGTAGACTCTGTGAATGATTCGCTCGATAGGATGAAATTTGCTATGGAAGCGCAGCAGACGCTGGTTGCCCAGAATGAGACCCTGATCAAGGAGCTTGGCGGCCTGCGTGAGGTGATTGCCCGCACGAACGAGGCGGTTATCGCCGGTCTGCGGGAAACAACAGGCGAGATCGCGCAGTCCAACGAGACCCTTGCCAGTGCTATTACCACGGGCATTGCAGGCGAGCTGGGCTCACAGACACGCAAGATGATTGCACAGATGGAATCTACTGAGGTCCATACTGAGTCAGTCATTTCCGGAATGAAGAAGGATTTCTCCAACGCCAAATTTGTCGAGGGTATCGCAAAGAACCAAAGGGATATGCTGGTTGAACTGAATGCTCTGTCCGATCAGACCGCGGCGATCAGGGAGATGTTTAAGGAACGTGACAACCGCGTGAGCTATCCTTGAATGTGCGGTTAAGGCCGCTAGAAGGATGGTTCAGACACATTGTCGTCATGTTACCATCATTGGCGGTATCACGCCGCGCTTTTGAGGGACAGAGGTACGATCATGGGTCTGAAGATGGTTGATCTTTCAACAGACCGTTTGGCAAAATGGGTTTTGCCTAGGACGCGCGCGCCGTTATGGTTGGTTGGAGAGACACCATGTTGAACCCTGCTGAAACCACCCATGAGCCTGACGTGGCTGCAACGCTGCAAAACAGTTTTTTCACGATCAAGGATATCCGACCCATCTGTCGGGCGCGTACGCTGCGCCTGCAGGATGATGATGCGATCATTGCCGTTGATGGTCAGCCCTTTATAGGTGACGTCGAGCTGCTGCTTGATTTGATCTATGAGTGTGATCCGCAGACCGGTATTTTCCTCACTATCTTCCGCGAAGGATGCTTGTTTCATGTGATTGCCAGAGGGCCGCTTGGGTGTGCCTTTGAATATGCAAAGCCCGAGATTGCGGAGGCGGCAAACAAGAAACTGGCCGAAACCCCAATTGCCCCGCGTGAGGAATATCGGATTTTTGAGGTGCTGCGCGATATCAACCGTAAATGCGTGATCATCGACACCCAGCCCTCGATGCTGGCGACGCTGGCGTCACCTGTGTGGCTGATACAGAACCGCCTGTGGGAGGTTTTGCTTGCGGTGGTTTTGATCTATGGGGCGACGTTGACTGTCAGCTGGATGCTCTTTGTCATTGCTGTTGTCCTGCTGGCACTATATTTCCGCCAGGCGCAACTTACCCTACAGCGCAGTTTCAACCTGATGCGTCAACGCCAGATGTGGATGATTGTTGCGGCGCGGTCGGTACAGGAAGTGCAAGAGGTTTGCCGCCAGTTTGATCCGAAATGTACCTATAACCCGTCCTTTGTCGGACCGCCGGTAGAAGACGAGGCAAAGCCTAAAAAGCGCCGGCGTCGGCCGGGAAGCCCGTCGGATAGCAGATCTGCATCTCCAGCACAGCCTGAATAGAGGCGCCTTGATGGCGCTCGTTGACCGGGTCCATATCTGTCCCCCACATTACCACCAGTGAGAATTTCGCTACTAGAAGGGTCTGACAGCGAAACTGGGGATCAAAAAAGTTGGCAATATTAACGCCTTTTTAGTTTTTATAGTCTTGCCTTGCTGATACAGCGGTGTGCTCTGATGCCCCCGCTACCGGAGATGCCATTACTGACATGGACAGATTTTCTCCTCGCCGGTGGGCTGCGGACTCGACCCTAAAATGGGACGGGACTGCCACGCTCGCTCCGGGGTCTGGTTCTGGCGGCCTGTGGTGGCGGCGGCTGGCTGACAATAATCCTCCATGCCTCCTTTTGGCCGCATTCTGGCCGGCAAGGATTAAGGCGTGCACCCCAACGCGGCTAACGCCTCAGAAAAAGCAAAGACCGCCATCTAGTATCATGTCTTGTCGCGGCCTTTTTCCTGCTGCGCCTTTAGCCCCCGCATTATTTTAATAGTTGATTTCGATCTCGATCCGGCGGTTCACAGACCGACCATCGGCGGTGCTGTTGCTCTCGATTGGCTTTGACTCGCCATAGCTGACAGCCTGCATGCGGCTCGCCGGGATCATGCCAGTATCCTCAAGGGCCTGAACAACACTGGCTGAGCGTGCCGCAGCTAGGTCCCAATTGTCACGGAATTGGGAGCCGAAAATCAAAGGCACGTCGTCGGTGTGACCGGATACGGTGATCTTGCCACTGCCCTCGGCATTGACGCCAGCGATGTTAGACATGATGTCTTTGGCCGAATTTGTAAGTTCCGCCGAGCCTGACGGGAAGGCACCACCGGCACCGACAGTGATAATAACCTTGTCTTCTTCGCGTTCAACCGCGACAAGACCCTCACCAATTTCCTGGCGCAGGGCGACCTTCAACTCATCTTCGGCGACCTTGGCTTTTTCATTCTTGTTCTTTTGTTCAGATGCGGCATCCTGCGTTGCCTGATCAGCAGCCGTCAGCGCTTCAAGCGCGGCACTCGCATCGGCCATCAGCTGGCCCAATTCCTCGTTCAATCCGCCAATCAGCACTTCCTGATCGGTTTTGCCGTTGGCGTCCTGCGCTTTTTCAATAGCGTTCATGGTCTGGCGCAGCAGTTGTGGCAGATCTTTTTCCTCGGCATCGGTTGCGGTAAAGTTGACAACGACTGCCTCTCCAAGTGTTTCCACTTCGATCTCACCTCGGGCAATGGCATCCTCAAGCGCGCGAACAATATCATCTGCCGCCTCACTCTCGCCGCCATCATCATCCTTCTTCTTCTGGTTCAACTCGAGGTCGGGTTGCGCTGTGCTGGTTGTCTGCTGTGTCATATCTGTTGAGATCGATGGGTTTGGCGAGGGGCTGAAATTCAATGATAAGATTGTCGTTCCTTTGGGTTGTTCGACAATGGGCACCACGCGCTGCACACCAAAGGCGTTTTTCAGCGACCCTGAAATCTGTTTGAATTTTGGCACGTTGAATTCGGCGAAAGACAGGATCAGAACGAAGAACGCCATCAGGAGTGTGGCCATGTCGGCAAAGGTCGCCATCCAAGCCGGCGCCCCTACGGGCGGGCACTTCTTGCATTCGGGGCAGCCTTCCTCAAATTCAACCACCTCTTCTTCTTCTTCTGCTCCGTCGATTTCCTTAGCGTCGGCCATAGCTCAGTCTCCACAAAATCTCTGTTCGGCTTCAGCGAGTCTAGGTTTCGGCCAGTTTTGCCTGAAGTTTTGGCGGCAGGCTGGACAGCATGATATCTTGAATGTTTCGTGGTGATTCGCCGCGGGCAATGTTACGCAGACCCTCGACAACCATCTCACGATAGACAACCTCATAGGCGGTGTAGCCCTCGAGTTTGAGAACCATCGGCGCGAAAACGATGTTGGCGATGAAGGCACCATAGAGTGTCGTCAACAGTGCCACCGCCATTGCCGGTCCAATGGCTTTTGGGTCAGCCATGTTGCCGAGCATCAGAACCAGCCCGATTAAGGTGCCAATCATTCCCATTGCCGGAGCCAGATCGACCCAGGCCTTGACGATTGTCTGGTTGGCTTCATGTCGGGATTTCATGGATTTAATTTCCATGGTCAATTGACTGGCAAGCTTGTTTTCGTCGGCACCATCGACCAGCATTTGAAGGCCCTTTTCAAAAAATGGGTCAGGCACTTCCTGGCCTTCCAGCGCCATCATGCCATCCTTACGAGCGATGCCGGCAAGGTCGGTCATGCGCTCAACCATGTCTTCCAGCTTCTTCACCGGTGGGAAGAAAGCCTTGCCCATGACGCCGAAGCTGCCGAGAAAGGCAGGCAGGGGACAATTGTACATAACGGCGAAGAATGTACCGCCACCAACAATTGCCAGCGATGGTGGGTCAATAAACGGCGACACGCCACCACCAAGCAGCATGGCAAGTACGATCATTGAAACGGCTCCGATAAAGCCAATAACTGATGCCAGATCCATTTGTTATTTCACCCTTTGAAAAAAGCAGGTTGCCCGCCAAGCTAGCAATATCCGTACCAAACAGGTTATCCCGTGCGTTTCCGTTCGGAATAAAACATTACCAATGTCTAATAATTGTTGCCGTTTTGTGGGTTTTGATCAAGACCGCAGGGACCAAACGGCACGATTCTCGCATGGGAAATAGCTGAAACTTTGTAAACATCGGAAACAATTGCATTCACGGAACGCCGCAGGTCCTATATAATGGCCATCCGGCGACAGGGAGTACCAAAATGAAGAGGTTGGCCCGACATTTACTGGCTGGTTTGATGATGTTCTGCGCCGCATCGACGACTCAGGCGTCTGAATACATTACCCGTGACCATGTGGTTATTGATCTGAAATTTGGTATCGAATGGCTGCGCTGCACTGTCGGTCAGGTCTGGGATGGAACAGGCTGTACTGGCAAGCTGGTTAAATTGAACCAGGAGGAAATCGCCAGTGCGATCCTGCAGGCGAATGAACAGCTTGGCGGCAGGTGGCGGTTACCGACCAGAGAAGAGCTTGAGGGGCTGGTATGCCATGAGTGCGAGCGGCCCAAAATCAGCAAAAAGTATTTCCCGCAAACTTCGTCGGAACCCTATTGGACAGGTGAGGTGAATCGCTTTGCTAAACGCCATATGTGGTCGGTGAACTTCTTTACCGGCCATACCTATGGACGGTTCTTCCCCTATCAGCAGCTGGCCGTTCGGCTGGTGCGTGACCGGCGCTGAGGCCTGTCCGGCGACCTCGTAGCCAAGCCCCCAGCTTCATCAGAAACAACACACCGCCAGCCATCCAGATCGCGCTGGCCGCACGTTCCGGCGTCACCGTCTTCAGGAACTGGGCGCTGTCATCAACGACGAGTGCAAAAATACTAAGCATGATCGCAAAGGCGATGAAGGAACGGATAATCCGGCAGCGCTGGCATGTGCTGCCGCGTGCGGGTCTGTTTCGCGTTAGGGTGATCACTGCGTCTCTGTCCTTTCCGCCTACTCTGGCCAGCCGGGCAGGTGCCCGAGACCGTAATTGTGAGATCGGTTATTCAATAGCCGTGCCATTAGACTTTGTCGTAACAATATCCCAACGAGCGGGCCGGGTTCAAGAGGGCGTTTTGCCTCTATTTTGGATGCTTTTTGACGTCTATTTGTTGACGCTTTGCCAGTTTCCTTCAAAGCTAGAATATTAACCATCTGAAAAAAAACAATAAAAGCGTCTGAATTCTGACACCCTCCGGCGTCAAATAGTCTTTTTGCAAACTGCAATTTTCTTCTTCATCGTTAACTCAACTAAGGGAGAAAACCATGCAGTTAATGCCATCATTGAGCGTAAAGCAGAAGCAATCTCTTGTCATGACGCCACAGCTACAGCAGGCCATAAAACTGCTGCAGATGACGAACCTCGATATCCAGAGCTTCCTTGAGGAGCAGGCGCTTGAAAATCCATTTCTCGAAGTGGAGACAGCCAATTCCGACACTGCTGATCGTCCCGCCCTTGAGGCACGGGATATGCAGGCTGAGACGGCAAACCCGGCTGACCTGGCGGATGGCATGCGCGAGGGCGCGGCTCTGGCGGATGATCCGACAGCGCATGGTGACTTTGAAAACAGATTTGAATCGAACGGACTTGATCTTGGCCGCGCCGCAGCGCCAGCTGCTACCGGTGACACCGACTGGGACAGCCTTGCCAATCTTGTTCCCGACCAGCCCGAAACCCTGACCGAATTTGTCATTGGCCAGATTGATCTGAGCATCTTTGACCCGCGACAGCGTTTTATCGCCTATGAATTTGCCGACACGCTTGAGCCGAGTGGCTGGCTTGGTCAAACGGTTGAGGATATTGCTGAGAAATGCGGTTGTTCATGCGAAGAGGCCAAGACGGTTCTGGAAATTCTCCAACGTCTGGAGCCAGAGGGTGTCTTTGCCCGCAATCTTGCTGAATGTCTCCGCATACAGGCGCGCGAGGGTGGCGTTCTGACGGCGAAGATGGATGTCGTGCTCGCCAATCTCGAATTGCTGGGCCGGGGTGAGTTTGAGGCTTTGGCGCGCAAGGCAAAATGCGATATCACTGAAATTGCTGCATGCCTAAAGCAGATCCGCGAATTCAATCCAAAGCCGGGCGAGGCATTCGAGTCAGCGCCTCTTCGTGTTGGCGCTCCTGACGTGATTGTCAGCCGCGGTGCGGAGGGCTGGGTGGTTGATCTTAACAGGTCGACCCTGCCATCACTTGTCATCAACGAAGATTACGCCTCGGAAGTGAATGCCGCCAGCCGCCGTGTCAAAAACGAGGAAGAAAAATCTTATGCGAACGAGGCCCTGGGTTCAGCCCGCTGGCTGCGCCGCGCCCTTGAACAGCGTAATAGCACGACCCTGAAGGTCAGCGCCGAGATTGTTGCTCGTCAGGCCGAGTTTCTGACCCATGGCCTGTCCGCGTTAAAGCCATTGTCGCTGAAGAATGTTGCTGAGGCTGTCGGTATGCATGAAAGCACTGTCAGCCGCGTGACCAGCGGCCTGATGATCGCCACACCAAAAGGCAGTTTTCCGATGAAATCATTGTTCAGTGTGTCCATTGCCGCCAGTGATGATGGCGACAGCAAGGCCGCCGGTGCGGTGCGTGATATGATCAAATCAATTGTCGAGGCAGAACCTGCCGGCAAGCCGTTGAGTGACGATGCGATTGCCGCGATAGTTTCCGAAAAGGGTGTGAAGCTAGCCCGCCGGACGGTTGCCAAATATCGTGATATGCTGCGCATTCCGTCATCGTCGGAGCGTCGGCGTCGTGCCCGCCTCAATATGGCTGGCTAGTCCGGTCTCTATCCTGTCGCCTAGGGTTATTTGCGTAATGCCGCCACGTGATGGTACCACATGACGATTCCATCTAATGATACAGTGGCGGCTGGGTCCATATACCGCCAATGGCTGTCTCATTGGTGGGTGGCAAAGGTCTATTGAATAGCAAAGGCGCTCAGCGGAATCAAATCGCAGCTGCTGCGCTTATCATCATGATCATAATGCACAATTTCGATCGCCGGAATGGCTGGGGCGCCACTTTCGGCCAGTGTCTTGCCTGCAAACAGCTCGGCAAGCGAGATAGCTGACTCGTGAACTTCTTGTGCGCTGAAACTCTGATTAATTGTCTGCTTCACCATAACCTCCTTCGGTCTGTTACGGTGGTTTTTGCATTTTTCGTGCCATTAAGCGGGCTGGACAGATTATCAGTGACGATAAATGTCACGATAAATCAGGCACGATAACTCCGGCATGCCAGGCAAGGCTGGCGATATGACGGATGAAATCGCTCTGCGTCTCGGGCATCTGGTCGAGCGAGCGGAACAGATGCGAGGCGTCAAAACGTGTTAGCACGGTGATGCCATTGGCGATTGCGGTATTCGCCCATTGCCACTGCGCCAGCACTTCCGGAATGCCAAACAGCTCACCCGCATGAAATTGTTTCAGCGCGATAACGCCTTTTTTGTCGAGAACATAGATGACTCCCGATTTGACCATGTAAAATTCCCGCGCCATCTGTCCCACGCGGAACAGGGCCTCGCCATGAAACAATCTGATGTCTGTGCTGTTCTGGGGCATAATCTACATCAGGAATCGGGTCTGGCGGCGCTGTGTGATGGTAGCGGCGATCGAACAGGATAACGGCCACGCCAGCCGGTTGTCGTGGTCCCACATGGCCTTGATCTCCTGTCTGTTGATGCCGATCACGCGGCACTCCTCACGCGCCAGCACATCATGCCGATAGGCATCGAGCGACAGCATTTCCAGCAGTGACAACAAAGCCCCTGCCGCATAGGCAATATTACCCGCACCGGCCGCGTCTGCCGGATGGTGCTGCCCACACCGTGCGGCGTTTGGTGCCAGCGCCTCACCCTCCTCGAGAAGGAACAGCATGTCAGTCGGATCACCAGCTGTGATGATCCGGTCCTCTGGTGCGATGATCTGGCGCGGATGATGGCTCCAGTCAATGAAAGGCAAAAGGTTGGCCTGCATGTCGTATCTCCTCTAACCAAGGACGACATGGCGCACAGAATGTTAGCTTGGCGTGCCAACTTCCGCCAGTTTTCAGCAGTTTCTGGCGTTTTTTTCGCCGCCGCTAATTGCTGTGGTGACGGTCGCGCAGCAATTCGATCATCGCCTTGGTGTGTTCCTCAGACATGCCAAGTTCATCCTGCATCTGGGTAATTGTCTGCATCTCCTCCTCATTGATGATGCCATCCTTCAGCGCGGTCACGATCTCCGCCTCGAGCAGATCATGCCGCTTGGAAATTTGGTTGGCAAAAGCGGTGGCGACAATGCCGGTCAGCAGCGCCACAACACAGACGCCCATGATGGCGGTAAACGCGCCCACCAGCTTGCCGATCGGCGTCAGCGGCGAGACATCGCCATAGCCAACCGTCGTCAAGGTGATGAGCGACCACCACATTGTTGTCGGGATTGATGAGAAATGTTCAGGCTGCACTGTATTCTCGACGACATACATCAATGAGCTGGATACAAAAAGCGCGATACAAAACAGATAGAGTGCCGCGCCAAAGGCGGCTTTCTCGGCACGAATGGCCGAAAACAGATCTTCCAGCGCGGATGAATAATGCGAGATCTTGAGCAGCCGGACCAGCCGCAGTACCCGCAGCCAGCGCAGATCGACCTGCCCCAGGAACAGGGGCAGAATCGAGGGCAGAATGGCAATCAAATCAATTAGACCGGTAAAGCTGAACACATAATCCAGCCGCCGTCCGGTGGCGGTTTTATAGCGGCTTGTCTCATTGTCGGCCACCGCCCATATCCGCAGCACATATTCTATACCGAAGACCGTTACCGAAAAAATTTCAAACAGCATGAAGAGCGGACCATAATTCCGACTCAGACTGTCGATCGACTCCAGAGAGACCGCTAACAGGTTCAACAGGATGAGCGTCGCCAGAAAATGATCACACCATCGGCTGACGCGATCTTCACCACTTGACCGGCTCAATACCTCGAGAACGCGCTTTCTTTTGACCATTTACTACTTCCTCCGCATACGATATTGCCACTGCAATTACCCAGAGGATAACAGCCGGAACTTTGATTGCGGAAGGGTTTGGCTAAGATTTTTGCAAATCTTCGGCGATTTCAGCTGTTTCAACACAACGATTGGCGAACGCCATCACCGCTGCACGGCCCTGGAGCTGATACATTCGCATCAGCCCATAACGTCCGGCGGCCAACGCCACCGCCTCTGGATCGTTGCGGATACCGGAGACCATATTCAGCAATTGCTCAATATTGTCACGGATGGTTTCAAGCCGACGCACCTCTTCTCTTGTCAGAGACGGATAATCGCCAACGGACAGATCAGCACCCTTTTTGGTGGTTGGCAGATAGATAACGTCACCCATTGGCTTCTGTTCCCTGTGTTTCTGGCTCCGGGCACCGCATCAGTTTGACCTGATAGAGATGTGGCCCGCCGCTGTTCTCGACATTTTCCAGCAGCCGGATCGGCACCATGCGATTGGCATTGATCTGGATGGCGGCGTTGCGCAGGAGTGTCAAGCCATCGCCATAGCTGCCATTGTGTGAAAATCTGACGTTGGAAATGGCTCTGCACCCCGCCAGCTGTGCCGTGGTGCTGTCCATGAAAACCACCAGATCACTACCCGGCAGCGGTTCTGGCTTTCGCTCAATTGAGAGAGCCGGCTGTACCACCTTTGGTGGCAGCTGGCTCGCATGATCCACCACATACAGCTCGCACGCCGACAGGCCCAGCCACATCCCGGCTGCCGCCATCAATGTGGCTCGCGCCCTGATCTTATCCATGATCCGATCCATGCTCTGCTGTGTGATCTGCTGTGAAGCCCTCATATCTCTCTGCCATGTATTAATCTGCTGCTGCGGCCCTGCCGGCCACGCGGGAAAAACGCTATCTTGATGTAAACGACCTGGCAGCGGTGAATATTAGCCTGCCCGATCAATCTGCCCAGTTAATCTACAGATGATGTCTGGGTCAGCGCGCCACCAATGCCGATGCGGTTGCCGATATTGAAAAATGTCTGTGGGTTCAGGGATTTTCGACCGATGCGGATTTCATAATGCAGATGGGCACCATCCACGCGGCCCGTGCGTCCCATCTTGCCAATAACCGTCCCATGCGTCACATCGGCTCCTTTGTTCACCAAAATGCGTGAAAGATGCGCGTAGGTGGTGGTGATGTCATAGGCGTGTCTGATCCTAACGACATTGCCGAAGGAGCCCATCTTGCCAGCATGGATAACCGTTCCCGGAGCCGAGGCGTGAACCTCTTCCTGCCAGGTGCCGGCCAGATCAATGCCATGATGCTGGCGTACCTGGCCTGTTACCGGATGCTTGCGCTTGCCATAGCTGCTGGAGATGTAGAAATACAACATGGGTGGTTTCAGCGGCACCCTGTTCAATGCGGAACGATGTGACTCGAGCGCCATGGTGAGCGAGGCAAAATCAGTGTCGGCAATCTGCTGATCCCAGGCCGTGGCTGGCGGCAGATAGCTATCGGCGATGCCCAGGCCTGTCATATGCGCCCTGATTGACCTGACCTCCCGCGCCATGGACCGCAGCATTTTAAGCTGGCGCACCGCTGGCGTGACCATGGGTATGTCGCTGTCAGGCGCAAACGGTTCCATGGCGGCAATCCTGCCGGGGTTCAGCGCAATGGTGATGGCACCGCCCGGTGCCAGCACGGTTTCTGTTCTCGCTTCATCGTCCTGTGGACGTCGTTCATCAGACCCCACCCAGGGCCGGATCGAACTTTTAAAGGGACTGGAAAAGGGCGCTTTCAACATCGCCATCAACGCGTCTGTTGCCGTCGGCGCGGTTGATCCGATCATCGCCACCGCCTCGGTAATGACATCATTCTCGGCCTTTGCGTCACCGCCCATATCGGTGGTAATTTCCTGTGGGGTGCTCGCCGCGCTCTGGGGTGATGGGGGCGTCGCCGCGCTCAAAGCGGCCATTTCAGCGAGCGCAGGCGCCGCCGCACTGGGTGCAAATGGCCCCTGCAGCGCAACGCTGGTGACACCCTCATCCCCGATAACGATAGCTGCGATCTGGCTGTCCTCGCCGTCGGTCTTGCTGCCAATCGGCATGACCGGGGCGGGGCTGTCGGGCCCGGGTGCCAGCTTAGCATCAAGATCACCCTCCATGCTGGCTTCATAGGCCAGCAGCATTGACTGGCCGGTGACATCGTCATCGAAGCCTTCATTGGCATTGGCTAGCGGCATGAAATCTTGGCCAATATCAATCGGGTCCATGTGCGGGTCATTGAGCGGAATACTTGCCTCGGCAGTGGAGATCGTGTCATTGCTGACCACCTCAACCGATTTATAGCCAATGAACAGGGTTGTTGCGGCGATCACGCCAGCACCGACAAGCCCAACGAAAGCGGCGGCAAAGACATAGGTTGGCTTGACGACAATTTCGATGGGGCCACGCCGTGTCAGCAGCAGAAACCGCGTCTCCTCGAGCACCCAGTGCCGTCCACGTGTTTTGAAAGGGGTCTGCGGGTCATTGGATCGAAGAACCGGTGGTTTGATCCTGCTCATGAACCTGCCAACAATCGCGCGCATGATCTAACCGAGCTTGGTCCAGAGAATGCCAATTAGCGCTATGTTTGTCACCAATTGTGCGATCAGGATGACAATCAGATAGCGATTGGTGTTCTGGTTGCGAACATTCAACTGGAAGGAAGGCAGCTTCAGCGCTTCCTCGAGTCCGGCCTTGGTGTCGAGAAGCAACGCCTCGTCGGCCATCACCGCCTGTTGTTGCTGGGCGCTGTCTGCTATTGGGTTGCCGAGTGGCGCAGTGACACCTGGCACCGAGAATTCGGCAATTTTGCCAGCTGGCTTGGCATCAATGGCTGTTGCCCGGTTTGAGGCCATTGCCGTGGAAACCTCGTTGCGGATTTCCTCGATGCGCTTGCGGATATCAACTACATCATCGGCCATGGTGGGGTCCGGAACCTCAACTTAACTAAATTGGCGTCTTGTCGTTCATAAGAAAGATCGTATTTATGCAACAAACGGGTACAGTATAGTTAACGACTGTACGCTAAATTTGTTACCGTTCAGCGCAAGGAAGTTGAAAAATTTTCACGCTGAATGATTTGCCAAGTAAATTCAGGAGGATAATTTGTTTGAAAAAGGAAAAAAAGAAGAGGGTGAAGAAGCCACTGCGTCGCTCATCGACGAAGACATGCGAATCACCGGCTCTGTAACATCCTCTGGAGACATCATTTTAGCTGGCATTGTTGATGGAGATATCAACTGTAGAAACCTCGTTGTTGAGAATAATGCAACCTTAACTGGTTCATTGAACACAACAGAAGCGGTGATCGCCGGTAATGTCAAAGGTGATGTCGTTTCCGATCGGGTGCAGATTCTCGATACGGCTCATTTCGAGGGAGATTTGAAATGCACCGGCATCGAGGTTGAGGCAGGTGCGCATGTGGCGGCGCGCTTCAATAAACGCAGGAAATCCAAATCATCAAGTTAATGTTGGAGCAGTAATTGTAGGCTGGTGAGCGCAAGAGATCACCAACCCATGCTTGAAGCAGGGAGAAAAGCAGATGGATAAGTCAAAAGCAGTGATCGGTGCCGACGCCAAATTCGTAGGTACTATTTCAAATGTGAAATCAATTGAGATTGAAGGCGTGGTCGAGGCAGATTTGAAGGCTGAGAAGCTGTCGATTGGGGCATCGGGCAAATTCGTTGGTGAGGTCAATTCCGATCTTGTGGTGATTGGCGGCAGCTATGATGGCACGATGCGCGCTGGCAGCATCTGGGCAACCCAGACCGCTCAGATCGCTGGGGAAATTCACTATCAGTCATTGCAGATGGATCGTGGTGCGGCGCTGAATTGTCGTGTTGTTCACAATTGGGAAGATCCAGTTGTGGCGGGTGAGCCCGAGGCCGAAGAGCCTGTGGCGGAGGCTGACGCCGAACCTGAGGCCCAACAATAGCATCGCTCAAATTATAGCCCTGGCGGTTGCGACTGATCGCTGGCTTTACAAAAAGGATCAAGGACAATGGAATCTTACACCACAATCACTGAAGGCATGATCATGGAAGGCAAGCTCGATGCGGGCCAGTCACCGGTTCTGATCGCTGGCCATTTCAAGGGTGAGATTAATGCCATCGAGGTCATTCTAGACGCCTCTGGTATGTTTGACGGCCAAATCAACGCTGCCAAGGTCGAGCTTTCTGGCAATTTCAAGGGCAAGTTGACCACAGAGGAGTTGAATATCGGTTCTACCGCCGCGATTGATGGCGATCTGAAAACCAACTCGCTGGTCATCGAACTAGGTGCTGAGGTGTCAGGCACTATCGGCCGCAAATCATAGGCACCTCAAAGGCTGCAGGCGTTACCGGAGCCCCCGCATCAGCGCGGTCATCAGGTGGATAAACCGGGCTGCAAGCGGGCTTGGCGCGCCGTCCGCCTTCCAGATTGCGCCAAAGGAGAATTTCGCGCCTGCCGTCCTGATCCTTAGAAATCTGTCACCGGTCTCGGCAAGGCTGTAATGCGGCACGATGCCAAGGTGATTGCCCATTTCCAAGAATGGCAGAATAAGACCAGCCGGCAGAGCGGTCACGGCAGCGCTGTCCTCATTCAGTCCCATGCCATCAAGGATTCTGTCTGACAATTCACGGATATGCGTCCCCGGTTGATACAATGCCCAGCGCTCGTTCCGCAAATCAGCCGGGCTCAATGAGGCGCGCCGGGCCAGCGGATGCCGGTGGCCTGCAATGATCATCATCTGAGTGTTAAAAAATTCCTGCCCGGCGGCGTTTGGCAATTGTTCGGCCATCTGCATTGGGCCAAAGGCCAGCTCAATTTTTTTGCTCGCCAACTGCGCCACCAACGCTGAAGCTGGCCCGCTGTGCACGTCAAATCGGGTTGTCGGCATCTGCTGGGCAAACTGCCGTATCGGCTCGGCCATGATCGACAGGCTGGCCGATGGCGTGCAGCCGATCCGCAGAATTTGGTCGCCAGTCTCGCCAAAATTATCGGTCAATTCAATGATTCGGCGCCCGGCCATGACCACTGATTCGGCCTCCTCGAGGATCCTAACACCAATCGTTGTTGGCACAATACGCTGGCGCGAGCGCACCAAAACCTCAAAGCCAAGACGTCCTTCCATCACCTTCATGTTGCGCGTCAGGGCGGGTTGCGTAAGGCCAAGCGTTTCGGCGGCCCGGGTGAAGGAGCCGGTGCGGATGATCTCGTGAAACTGGAGCAGGTGCCGGGGGTCGATGATTGCCATACCCACTACATATCAAAATTTGATAAAAATCGCAGCAAAGATAATTTCTTGGCAATGGCTGATTGAGCATGCCAACAAGCGTCAACAACAACGCCCTCAAAAAGCTTTGCAGCGATGATGTCTGGCTGGCACTCTCCTCAGCGGCTCATATAATTGTGCGGCAGGCAAAGGAGTGTCAGATGCAACAGCGCTATCATATTTTTGGCACGCGGGGGGCAGGCTCACTGATTGCCGAATTTATGCTGACCGCTGTGGGCTAGGATGATGACATCAGCTTTCCCAAATCTAACGAGATGCGGCAGCCAGCGTTCCGCGCGCTCAATCCGGTTGGCAAGATACCTGTTCTAGTCTGTCTTGATGGTCAGAGCATCTTTGAGACGCTGGCGATCACCGCGCATCTGTTAGAGGTGTTTCCCACGCTGGCCCCGCCTGTTGGCAGCGCCGCCCGCGCCCAGCGCTGGCAATATCTGGCGATGCTGGCAACCTGCATTTATCTTGCCTACCATCGGCAAAACCGGACGGAATATTATGGGCCCGAGACCGCTTATGATGCGGTGCGAAGCCTCGCCGTTGACGAACAGATGTAAACTTTTGATTTCATTTAGAAAACGCTATGCCCATTTCAGTGTGGTGAAACGCCTTTTGCTGCCGATTTCTATCTCTACATGCTGGCACGCTGAGATATTGACCGGGACAAGCTGTTAGCCACGCGGCCAAAACTGGCTGCCTTCATGAGCGCAATGCGGGCGCATCCTGCTGTTGATGCGGTGATTGCGGCACTGCGCCGCCCAGCGGCCACACAAAGCGGCGGATAGACCACGCATCTGGCACCGGCGAATCCGCCTTGGCAGGCGCGCCCAAATGCGTCATTCTCCAACCCCCCGCCACCTCATTCATCACAACAGGGTCTGCATATGATCAAGCTGCTGGTTTTTGACAAGGATGGCGTTCTTCTGAGCCTGACCGCCACATGGCTACCGGTTATTGAGGCTGTTGCCGCCCACACCATTTCCCAGCTGCCAGACGGCAACAACACCATCACCGCGGCAGATCTCCTGGCCTTGATTGGCGTTGATGCGGCCAGCGGCCAGATTGATCCGGGCGGGGTTTTTGCCTGCGACTCCTTTTCTGCGACTCAGTCGGTTTGGCAGAAACATCTGCCTGCTGCCATGTTCGACCTTCAGTCAGACAGGGGCTATCAGGCAGAAATTGAGGCGCTCATGCTCAAACTTTTGCTTGGCAAATCTGTTGCTAAGGGTGATATCAAGACTCCCCTTGGCAATCTCCATGCGGCAGGGTTCCGGCTTGCACTTCTGACCAACGACAATGAGGTTTCGGCCCAGCAGAACCTCTTTGATCTGGGAGTTGCCACACTGTTTTCCACGGTTGTTGGGGCCGATAGCGGCCATGGCGCGAAGCCTGAACCAGGTGGGCTGCTCTATTGCTGCGCCGCCAATGGTGTCGACCCTGCCCAAGCGCTGATGATCGGTGATACCCGTGCTGATTATGGCGCTGCCTTATCTGCTGGTGTGGCGGATTTCATCTGCATCGCTGATGATGTGGATGCGCGCCCGGACCCTGCAATCAAGCCAGAAAATGTCATTCCTGATTTGACTGGTCTGCCAGAATTGATACTGCGGCGCAAAGATACATTGTTGTGCCGCAATGAGGGGTGATCAGCGCGTGCGATAGGCTGCTTGCCCGTGTTGCCAGCCCGCTCACCGCCGATCTTCTGCTGGTTGGGATTGGTGTTCAACCGGACATGCGACTGGCGGAGGCGGCCGGCCTTGTGTGCGGCAATGGCATTCTGGTTGGCGCCGACATGCAGACCAGCCATCCCGGCATCTATGCTATTGGTGATGTTGCTCTTGCGGATGAAACAGCGCCGCAGATCAATGCCACGCCAATCCGGGTTGAATCGGTTCACAACGCCCAGGACAGCGCGGCGCGGGTGGCGGCAGCCCTTACCGACACCGCGCCACCGGCACGCCAAACCCCCTTGGTTATGGTCAGAACAATTTGATGCGCGCCTGCAATCAGCTGGCATTGTCCCTCCCGCCGGGAATGGCGTTCAGCAGGTCATCCGACCCGGAAAACGCGATGGCGGCCATTTGGTCTGGAGTTATGATGCCGGCCGGCTTTGCGCCGCCGAGGCTGTCCGTGATACTGCTGGCTACATGATGGGCAAACGCTGTCTGAAGGCTGGGCTAAGCCCACATCCTGATGATGTTGCCAATCCTGATTCCGATTTTAAATCCTATCTCGCCTGTCAATAGATCTTGCGCTCTACCTCGCGCTCAATGCACACTCAACGTCGATGCGGCGGGTATGATCAGGCAGGCTATGAGCGTATATCACGGGCGCAGGCCAGAGGAGTAGAAGATGAGTTATGTTGGCGCTGGAAAATCCAGTCAGGCACCGCTGATCGATATGCGTAGCGATACTGTCACCCAGCCGACCGAGGGAATGCGGGCGGCAATGCTGGCAGCGCCTGTCGGTGATGATGTCTATGGTGACGATCCGACCGTGAATGAGCTGCAGGACCGGGCCGCACGCCTGCTTGGCAAGGAGGCAGCGCTGTTTATGGTGAGTGGCACCCAGTCAAATCTGGCGGCGATGTTGGCGCATTGCCAGCGTGGCGAGGAAATTCTGTGTGGCGCTGACTATCACGTTTTCATTGACGAGGCGGGCGGTGCCTCGGTGCTTGGCGGCATTGTGTTTGCGCCAATGGCAATGAATGCGGATGGGTCTGTCGCGCCAGAGACGATCAAACGGACAATCAAACCGGATGACGAACATTGCCCGATTTCGCGCATGCTGTCGCTGGAAAATAGTTGGCATGGTCAGGTTCAACCGCTGTCAGCCATCACCAACGCTGCCAGATGTGGACATGAACACGGGCTTGTCGTGCATCTTGATGGCGCCCGGATGATGAATGCGGTGGTCCGGCTCGACATCTCACCAGCTGATTTGGTGGCCGATGTGGACACTGTCTCGCTATGTCTGTCAAAGGGGCTTGGCGCGCCGGTTGGCACCATTCTGGCGGGCCCGAAATCATTTATCAGGCGGGCCCACCGAATTCGCAAGCTCGTTGGCGGTGGTATGCGTCAGGCCGGCGTTCTTGCGGCGGCTGGCCTCTACGCTCTTGATCACCACATTGACCGTCTTGCCAGTGACCATGACAATGCCCTGCGGCTTGCCGAGCAGCTTGCCGCAATTCCCGGCGTCACTGCCAATCCGGCGGCGGTAGAAACCAACATGGTGTTTGTCGATTTTGCCGAGGGTGCTGGCGTTCGTTTGCGTGATCATCTGGCGGTAAAGGGGATAATGATTGTCGCCGATAGCGACCATGTACGCCTTGTCACGCATCTGGATTGCGGGGTGCCCGAAGTTGACCAATTCACCGCTGCAGTGCGCGATTTTTTCACCTGATGTAGTTTCCAATGCAGGTTTCCCTGCATAAGATGACTGTGAGTGAAATTTGGCCAGAATCCGCCCTGCTTTCTGACGCAAGCTGAATAACTGCTGAAAAAAGCTGTGGCACTATCCTGGGGTTTAACGATTAGTTTTTTTAAAGGAGGCGCTGATGGCGCTGCAACTCTCAATTGGGGCACGTGTTCGTAAAAGCCCGTTTTTTGAAGCCACTCTTGCAGACGGCATGGTGTCAGCTAGCGTTTACAATCATATGTACATGCCAACAAGCTATGGAGATCCCATCACAGAATATAATCGTGTTATCCATGGCGTTGCTATGTGGGATGTTGGTGTTCAGAGGCAGGTTGCTATTAAAGGCCCAGATGCACTTAAATTTGCAAGGTACCTCACTCCAAGAAACTTAGATTCTCTAAAAGTTGGCCAAGGGAGATATGTGCCAATATGTAATTTTGAAGGTGTTTTGATAAACGATCCTGTTCTGCTCCAAATTTCTGACTCTGAGGTTTGGTTGTCGATAGCAGATAGTGACGTAGTTCTGTGGGCTGGCGGTATAGCAGGTGCTTTAGGGTTAAATGTACGAGTATTTGAACCAGATGTCTCACCTTTGGCTATTCAGGGACCTAAAGCGGGCGAAGTGGTAGCCAAGTTATTTGGGGACGGGATTAAAAACCTGAGTTATTTTGGTTTTGAAGAGAGGGATTTGAACGGTATCCCACTTTTGATTGCTAAATCAGGGTGGTCAAAGCAAGGTGGTTTTGAGTTGTACCTTAGAGATAAACGGTATGGCTCGGAGCTGTGGCAATTGGTAAGAGAGGCGGGTGAAGAGTATGACATAGGGCCAGGAGCACCTAACTATGTTGAAAGATTGGAAAGCGGATTGATCTCCTATGGAGCGGATACGGACGACAAAATTAATCCTTTTGAACTAGGTATGGACAAGTTCATTGATTTAGACCAGAACTCTGACTTTGTGGGAAAAAAAGCTCTGAAAGCCATTAAAGAAGGAGGAATTAAGCGCAGGTTTGTAGGTTTGATAATAGAGGGCCCTTCTTTTCCAAGGACAAATGAGTCACCATGGACGATAAATGCAAATGGTGAGTATGTAGGCTACGCTTCCGCCGCCGCGTGGTCACCGCGGATGACTTCAAATATCGCTGTTGCCATGATTTCTAAAGCTGCAATTGATTCTAATGTGTCAGTAGAGGTTGCGACTGACTGGGGGGGACGATCTGCTAAAATTGTACCTTTGCCAATCGTCAAACCTTCTCGATAAAAAGGCCGCCATTGCGACGGCCTTTTCTTACAATCTGCAAACTGATGTATGCGTTTGCTGATGTCTGCACTATGGGCAGAACCTCAGCTGGCAGACAGCTATTCTACGACGACGAGATTGACAGCGGCGACTTTGCCGTTGCGCTGTTCCTCAAGGTCGAATGTTACCTTCTGCCCTTCATTCAGTCCATTTAGACCGGAATTCTGGACAGCGGTGATGTGAACGAACACATCATTGCCAGAATCGTCGGGATTTATGAAACCATATCCCTTTTGTGTGTTAAACCACTTTACAGTGCCTTGTGACATTCGTTTAGTCTCCAAATTGAGCCGAAACAAGCCGCCGGTTTCGACCAGTTATTCAGTGTTATGCTACATATGTCACTGTTCGCACGGGAATCAGGTCTCACATAGCCTTACGGCTACTTACATATGTGGCGGCTGGCCCATGTTGTCAAATTTTTAATTGCCGACAAAATAATCGATTGATGTTACGGCTTTATGAAGAGTGCTCAGCCCTAAGCGAGACAGAAATTGCCGGCCGCGTCCTGACAGGGCTTCAACTGATTGAAAAACAGTCATATAACCATCTCTCTCCTGCCTTCGCGCTGCCTGGCCTTTGCGTTCTTGTC
>CACCQD010000023.1 GCA_902547925.1 uncultured SAR116 cluster alpha proteobacterium
AATGTCGGCGAGAGTGAGGCGGCAAGCGGCAATGTGTTCTGCGAGTCGGTGGCCGCACAGGCCGCCGAAGAAGGCGCGGCCCATGTCATTGTCTCGGTCGCCATCGAAGCTGAAATCAGCCAACTCGACCCCGATGACAAGGCCGAATTTCTGGCTGAACTGGGGCTAGAGGAAACCGGGTTGGCGCGTCTGATCCAAGCTGGTTACGGGCTGCTTGACCTGCTGACATTTTTTACTGTCGGGCCAAAGGAAGCCAGAGCCTGGACCGTGGCAAAGGGCGCCACAGCGCCGATGGCCGCCGGTGTCATCCATACCGATTTTCAGCGCGGGTTCATCCGCGCCGAAACCATCGCCTATGATGATTATGTCGCGAATAAAGGCGAGGCCGGGGCCAAAGATGCAGGCAAGCTGCGGATCGAGGGCGCCGATTATGGTGTCGCCGACGGCGATGTGTTCCATTTCCGATTTAATGTCTGACACTGTCTGCTGTTTGGCACTGTCTGGCTCCAGCCAGCGTCGCAGAGGCAGCAAATATGATGACAGCCGAGCGCCCAGCTGCAGAAAACCCCGGGTGGGAGTCTAGGAGTTTTGGTTATTCGGGTTTTGGTTATTTGGAATGCTTGATCAACCTAGTAGACGTCAGCCCAGATCCGGCGTTTGGCCAAATAAGACATGATCAGGAAGATGCTGAGGAAAAACACCGCCGCAACGCCGATCCGCTTTCGCACTTCGAGTTTTGGCTCGGCAGCCCACATCAGAAAATGCGTGACGTCAGCGGACAGCCCTTCAACACTGGTTGATGCGCCATCGGCATATTCGACATCATCGCCATAGATGGGCTGTGGCATCGCGATCATATTGCCAGAATAGGCGTTGTTGTAATACATGCCATCGGGAACTTCCATGCTGGCCGGTGCGTCCTGATACCCGACAAGCAGGCTGTAGAGATAATCCGGGCCGTGCGCACGCGCTTTGGCGATCAATGACAGATCGGGCGGCAGGGCACCGTTATTATTGGCACGTGCCTCATTGTCGTTGCGATAGGGGCTTGGCATAAGATCAGCAGGGCGCGCCGGCCGCATGAACATCTCGCCATCCTCGTCAGGGCCGTCCTGAACCTCGTATTCGGCGGCAATCGCCTTAATCTCGGCCTCGTTATAGCCAAGGTCAGCCAGATTGCGGAACGCTATATATTTCATCGAATGACAGCCGGCACAGACCTCGAGATAGACCTGAAAACCGCGTTGCATAGATGCCTTGTTGTAATGCCCAAAAATCCCGGCAAAACTCCAGTCGTTCTTGAGCAGCGTGACATCACCGCCGCTTGCCGCCAATGCCGCCCCCGGCATGCCGACAGCCGACATGAGGGACACCATGGTTGCAAAAATTAGTTTACGCATCAGGCGGCCTCCCCGGTCGTCGCCAGCACCGGTTCCGATATTGATTTCGGCAACGGTTTGGTATTTTCAAAAACGCCCAGCATCGGCAGGATCACAAGGAAATGCAGGAAGTACCATGCCGTGGCAACACGTGAGAGCGTCACATAGATACCCTCGGCAGGCATGGCACCAAGATAGCCAAGCGCAAGCGCATCGATGAACAGCAGCCAGAAGAAGATTCGGAACACCGGACGGAACCGTGCCGAGCGCACAGGGGAACGGTCAAGCCATGGCAGGATGAACAGAATGGCAATCGCGCCAAACATCAACAGAACGCCGCCAAGCTTGTCAGGCACCGCGCGCAGGATCGCGTAGAAGGGCAGGAAATACCATTCGGGAACGATGTGCGCTGGCGTCTGCATCGGGTTGGCCGGAATGTAATTGTCCGGGTGGCCCATCGCGTTCGGGAAGAAGAACACGGCAATCGCAAGTAACAGCAGGAACATGGCAATGCCAACCATGTCCTTGATAGTGTAGTAAGGGTGAAAGGAAATGGTGTCCTGCCTGCCCTTGGTATCAATGCCAATCGGGTTGTTTGATCCAAAGCGGTGCAGCGCCACAATATGCAGCACGACAACGCCAGCAATCAGGAACGGCATCAGATAATGCAGCGAGAAAAACCGAGTCAGCGTCGGATTATCAACCGAGAAACCACCCCACAGGAAGGTCACAACACTCTCGCCGACAAATGGAATGGCCGAGAATAAATTGGTGATCACCGTCGCACCCCAGAAGCTCATCTGGCCCCATGGCAACACATAGCCCATAAACGCGGTCGCCATCATCAGCAAGAAGATGACAACGCCCAAAATCCAGAGCAATTCACGCGGCGCCTTATAGGAGCCATAATACAGACCCCGGAAAATATGCAGATAGACGACGATGAAGAAGAAGCTGGCCGTGTTCATATGGATGTAGCGGATCAGCCAGCCGTGATTGACGTCACGCATGATACGCTCAACCGACTCGAAGGCGTAATCGACATGGGCGGTGTAGCTCATCGCCAGAACAACGCCGGTGACAATCATGATCACCAGTGACAGGCCGGCAAGGCTGCCAAAATTCCACATATAGTTTAGATTCTTTGGCGTCGGATATTCATTTGCCGTGTGATCAAGCATGGAAAAAACCGGCAGGCGATGGTCAATCCATCTGACGACCGGATTTGAAAATTTTGCAGCAGACATTTCTGTATTGCCTCCAGTAGAACGAGAAGATTAACCGATACGAATAACGTTATCAGACAGGAAATTATAAGGTGGTACTTCGAGATTGGTTGGTGCCGGTCCCTTCCGGATCCGGCCAGATGTGTCATAATGCGAACCATGGCAGGGGCAGAACCAACCGTCATAGTCACCTTTGACATCGCCGGTCTTCTGACCAAGCGGCACACAACCAAGGTGCGTGCATACACCGACGACAACCAACAATGCGGGCCGCTGGACGCGGGCCTCATCTTCCTGCGGGTCACGCAACTCAGCGCCATCGATGGCGTTCGCGCGGGCAATCTCGTCCGGCGTGCGGTGCCGGATGAAAACCGGCTTGCCGCGCCAGGTCACAGTGATTGCCTGACCCTCTGCAATCTTTGATACATCCACCTCTGTGCTCGCCAGCGCCAGCGTATCCGCTGCCGGGTTCATCTGGTCGATCAGCGGCCATGCGACAGCCGCGGCACCCACCGCACCCATGGCATAGGTTGCGACCACAATAAAGTCGCGGCGGGCCGGCTCCTGCACGCCGTCGGCAGACGGTGATTTGGAATTTGACGTCGATTTGACCATTCTGTCCTCTATTGTCCCTCTGTTGTATTGTGGTCTCACGCGCATTTTCTAAATGACGGAAAACACTCGCTATGGACCACATCCTGTGATGGCAATTTAAACAGTTGGAAACTGTCCCCCGTATTTGCCGACTTTCTATCATGGGCGCCTTAGTTTTCCCACTTTAATCTGCGTCTTTTCCAGTAAAAAATGCGAGGCATTTGGCCGCGCCCCCATGCGGGCAAAGCTGGGCTTATGGCCATCTGACTTCAGGCGGCAGGCTCATCAAAATGGCCTCGATATTTCCACCAGTTTTCAGGCCGAACAGCGTGCCCCGGTCATGCAGCAGATTGAACTCGACATAGCGGCCCCGGCGCACCAACTGATGATGCCGCTCGGCCTCATCCCATTCCCGGTTCATCCGGGCGCGGACAATGCCAGCATAGGTGTCACGAAATGAAGTGCCAACGTCTCGGGTGAGCGCAAAATCAGCGTCCCAGTCGCCGCTATCCAGATTGTCGTAGAAGATGCCGCCTGCCCCGCGTGGCTCATCACGGTGCGGCAAATAGAAATATTCGTCACACCACGCTTTGAAACGCGGGTAATGGGCCGGATCATGTGCATCGCAGGCTGCCTTCAGCCCGGCGTGAAAAGCGGCGCCAGCACCATCCTCATCGGGGAGCAGCGGCGTCAGATCACCGCCACCGCCGAACCAGCTGGTCGAGGTAACGATGAAACGGGTGTTCATATGCGCCGCTGGGACATGCGGATTCTGCATGTGGGCGACCAGCGAAATGCCGCCAGCCCAAAATTTGCCATCAGCCGCCGCGCCCGGAATCTTGGCGCGAAATTCCTCGGAAAATTTGCCGTGAACGGTGGAGATGTTGACCCCGACCTTTTCAAATACACAGCCGTGCATCACGCTTATCTCGCCGCCACCGCCGCCTTCACGGTTCCATCTCTTGCGGGTAAAAGTGCCGGGTGGCTGGTCGGCCTTGCTGGTGCCGGCAAGCTCGGTCTCTATGGTCTCGAAGGTGGCGCAGATATCATCACGCAATGTGGCGAACCAGCCAGCCGCAGCCGCTTTGCGCGACTCGATATCGGTGCCGACAGACTGAAAATCAGTTTCACCCGTGGCGGCCTTCGCCTTGTCGTTCTGTGACTGCATGATTGTGGTGATGATGCCTTTTGCTCTGCCTGTCCGCTTATGAGCCTGCAAGATTGCTACGACCCCAAAAAGTAATGGGGATGCGGCACTAACACTGTCTTGGACCTACAGACCGGTCAGCAACTCCTTCCTAGTAAGGGTGAAGGAACTGTCTACCCATTTTTGTTCAAGAGTTTGTAGCATTTGGCCAAGAGCGGGTCCATTGTCAACGCCATGCGACAATAAATCGGTGCCCGATATCGGGCATTTTGGCGGATCCCAGCAGGCAAGTGCCGCCGCATGCGCCAGATCGACATCACCGCCAGCACGCGCTGTTGCCACCGCATAGACAAGCCCAGCATTGACACCATCGCGGCGCAACCGCCAGATCGCGCGCTGCCAGATTGTCGGATCATCGGGAGGTGGCGCCAGTTGGGGCGCCAGTTGAGCTGCAAGTTCCGGTTTGCCAAGCTGATCAAACATCGACAGAGATTTGGCTTCGCGGCGGCTGAGGCGCAGTCTGTCAGCCAGAGGCTGGGCGCTGCCGGAGGGTATGATCTGCGCCAGAGCGGCGAGCCACCCCTCAGCGGCAAACGGACCGGCAGGGTCAATCGGCGGCATGTGGGCAAGGCGCGAGGGGTCAGCAGACAGGCCAAGCGCCGCCATATCAACGCCGCAATCACGCATCAAGGCAATGGCATCGCCAGCCCCCGGGGCCACCAGCAGACGCGCCAATTCGCTGGCCACACGTTCACCAGACAGCGCGGTGGCAAGCCCGGCATGGGCGCGCAGCGCGGCGACAGCTTCGGGATCCGGGCCAGCGCTGGCAAATGCAGGCATCAGACGGCAATAGCGCAGCATTCGTAATGCATCCTCGCGAACACGCTGGCCAGCGTCACCAACAAATCGTAGGCGCCCGGCCCGCAGATCCGCCTCACCATCGAGCGGATCGGCAATGCTGCCATCAGCGCAGACATAAATGGCGTTGATGGTGAAATCGCGCCGACTGGCATCCTGTTGCCAGTCAGCGCTGAATGCGATGGTGGCGTGACGACCATCCGTGTCAACGTCAACACGTGTCTGCGTGACCTCGATGGCGGCAGGTGCAGAAGCACCATCAGCGGCGCGCACGGTGACCGTGCCATGCCGGAGGCCGGTTTCAATGACCCGAAGACCGGCCTTGCGGAAGATTTTAGCTGCCTGTTCAATCGGCATAGCAACCGCCATGTCGATGTCGCCCGGCTGCCGGCCAGCCAGAAAATCACGCACCGCACCACCGACAATGCGCGCCTCGGAACCGGCATCAGTCGCCAAAGCTAAAATCTGCTGGGCAAGGGGAGGGATGGGAAAGCCGTCGCTATCCACCATTACCTTTTCCACCATCACCCTTGTTACCATCACTCTGGCCGCCCTCCTCGAAACCGCCAGATGAAATCTGCCCATCCGAGATCACGGCGGGGCGGTAGGCCATCCCCGGTGCCGAACTCGTCCCCTCAAGCAGATATACGCTGAGGAAAAACACGACGAGACCGGCAAACGCGCCAATCAGATGCGCGATGGTAATGCCCTTTATGGCCTCAGGATCTTCGCCACGTGCAATCGCCCGGCGGCGCTGCCAGCTTTTGATCAGGCTCATCACGATAATCGCCACAAACAGAGCGCTCAGCATGATTAGATAACGGCGCATACGTTTAGTCTCCTTTCCTGCCAGATAATGGGTGCACCGGTCTGTCACGCAGCAGGCACAAGGTGGGCAGTTCCGTCGTTAACGGTGGCGGCCGGCAAGATCAACCAGAATGCTGGCCGACAGCCCCCAAAGATAATGGTCTGCATGATCGATCACCCAGACCTCGCGCCGCACGCCCTCACACAGATAGCTCTCACGCCGGTGCCTGGCGGTATCGATTATATCAGCAAGTGGCAGGACAAGCACCTCATCAACCTCGTCCGTTGCTGCGACAAAATCGGATTCGGGCTTAATCAGGCCGACAACCGGCTGCACCACAAATCCCAACGGACTGGCCACTACATCAAGGGCGCCGAGGACGGTGACAGACCCGGGGGTTAGCGCGATTTCCTCCTGCGCCTCACGAAGGGCCGTTGCCACCAGACTGGTATCAGTAGCATCCACCTTGCCACCGGGAAAGCTGATCTGGCCGGCATGATGCGCCAGATGACCCGCCCGGCGCGTCATCACCACATGCCAGCCCGCCACCTTTTGCTGCAATCCCACCAGTACTGCCGCAGGGCGCCCCTGATCGGCGCGCAATGAGTGGGGAACAGGATTGAGCCGTTCGGCAAGTGCTAGCATGGCCGGATCAATCTGGCCTGCGGCGGTGGTGTGTTTGGCAGCGAAAACGTGCATCATGGCTCCAATCTGAAAAAGTTGCCGGAACTCCAGACACCGAACACACCCTCGTCATTGCTGGTGGCATAATCGGCAAGCTCATAGAAAACCGGCCGATTCACCCTCGCCTCGAGACGGTCCCGAACAAGAATGTAGGGAACCGCGGCAATACCAGCCTCACCGTTTGCGCCATTTGGCGGTTGTCGCATGGTCAGCGGATGGTCAGCCGAAAGCGTCACCCTATCCTCGACATTGGTCGTGAAGCTGATCTGCTGGTCAGAACCGGTGCCGGTGACAGCAAGCGAAATTATCATGAAGGGTGCGTCAGCGACACTAATGGTGCCACGTTCAACCGGGGTAACCAGCCAGAAGCTGCCATCGGCTTCGCGGCGCAACACCGAGGAAAATAATTTGACCAGCGCCGGCCGCCGGATCAACCCACCCTCATGAAACCAGGCGCCGTCAGCGTCGATATGGATATCGAACTCCTGCGGCACTGGCTGCTTCAAGCCCTTGAGCGCATCGGCCGGGCTGGGTGAACTGTGATCTGAACTCATTGGGTCATTGTAGCCCTGCTTGGGAAAATTTGGGTGAAATTTATCGAAAAAATATTCGCAGATTAAACCAGAAATTAACTTTTATTTGCGAGGGTGAGGAATAGAAGTGTTGATTTTAAGAAGGACATGGCAATTGGGCGCAACCCCAAAAAGGCGGATGTGAACTGCATGCGAGCAAAAATTGTTATAGACAAATTAGGGACAACCCGAACCGGTGACACAAATGGGCCACCACCCGGCGGTGTTACAGCAAGACGGTCGAACCGTGATTTTGCCGACAAACTGGGTGCAGATGCCAGCTATCCAATGCTCATCAGTCTGATTCGCACCCTACGTGCCGTTGATAGCAACGTGACACTGGCTGAGGATACCATGTCACAGATGTCACGCGAGGAACTCTGCCTAAAACTGGCGCATCGGCCGTTTGCCATTATCGAGCGAAAGCATGAAGATTTGTTCATGAGCGACCTCGAAATCTTTACACCAAACATTTCTGCTATAGATCTGCTGCCCTCCAATCTGATACGCCTCGCCGAGTTGAATTTCTACAATCTTGACGCACCAACCGCGCTGATGCGGGCGAGCATGGCGAAAATTGAAAATTTGGTCTCAATTGGCCAGAACCATCCGGGCACCGCTTTGTCAACATGGGATCCTGAAGATCAACGGCGGGTGCCGCATGCCCTTCCAGCGCGTTTTCAACCCGATTGCCCCACCGCGCGACCGCCCAACGCATTTCCGTGTGCTGACAACCGACGCGGTCAGTGGTGACACCGATCAGAACTTCATCATCATCTGAGACGAAGGCATCTGGAATACCACTGCTTAAGGAATAACATCTGGGGGGATAACATCCGAGGGAAAACATGGCCATGGAACCTCCAGCCGCCGCCTTGAACCGGTACTCATCCCGGTTCTTTATGGTTCACCTGTTAAACAAAATTTAATATTGCTCCCGATAAATTGATCCTCAATTTTTGAATTTACTGTATTTTTTTGCTTTCCCCTGTCAAATTAACGTGTCTTTAAAACTAGATCATCTACACCGCCGGTAAAGAAAGCAGGCTTTACTGGCCTGGCACAGGCTGGTTTGGAAAGACCCGGGTTAAGGAGGCAATAATGGCGCGTCAGCCAGGAGTAAAACCCGAACAGTCAAAGCTCACGACAGTTCTGCGGGCAATGGGCAATGCCAAACGAATGCGCATTCTTAGCGAACTTGCCGATGGCCGCGAATGATCGGTATTAGAACTGGAAAGGGTGATGAACAGCCTGAGCCAGTCCGCTTTGTCACAGCATCTTGGCCGCCTGCGCAGTGCCAATATCGTGCAGACACACCAAAAATCACAGACCATCTATTATTCGATTGATGACGCGGATGTTTTGCGGATATTACGCCTGCTGGAACATATTTAAACTGTCGATCCAACAATGCAGCACACCAAACATTAACCCCTCCCGCACCAGTATAATCCCCCAGCAAAGCTCACCGCCAAAGCCTCACGGCCACCCCCCAGCCAGCCTTTCTCCGATCCATGACCGCGGTGACAGATTTATGCCTAACGGTAAATGCCGCCGGGCAATCATTGATGGGTAATCATTGATCTTGACTCAAGGCGGCCTAAAACAAGTCAAAAGAAGCCAGAGTAGGCCCCTAGGCCTGTTGAAAAAGGAGCAGAGGTCGCTATGTAAGTAGTCGAGGCATTTAACTACCAACTTGTACGCCTTGGCACTCGCCTAAAGTACTAAAGCGGAGGACAGCTACATGACTATGCACCACGTTTCCCTTTATCATCCCAAAACAAACCAACCTGAGAGCACAGTGCTTAAACAGGAACTGGTTACCTATCAGCAAACAGCTTCTGGCCTGAAGATCACAAAACTCGAGAGGTCGTTTAGCAATGCTGATCACCTCGATAATTACACCAGCGCGCCAATTGTCCTGGGTTCACTTCCAGAGCAGGAGGGACTTCTGTGGGGGGCACTCCCAAAGAAGGAGGGTTAAATGGCTGGTGTTACGAAACTTGCGATCATAGACAGCCCTTAAAAGATGCGAGCCAAAAACATGGGCTATTCGATCATCATCCCTCAGGTTCGCGCTTTCAATATTGCTTAACGTGGTTTTGTTGAGACGATTAAGACAGTCAAATAACAATAACCAACCCTTTAGACCTTTTTTCAAAACTTGTCATTTGACGAATCTACCGGTTTTGCGTTTCTTGAACTATGGGACCCAAAACAAAACTCCCACCATTTAGACACGGTGAGGGTTTGTTTTCTTGGTCACGATTTAGACTGTTTTAGGAGGAAAAGTCTTGGCATCTTTCTCCCGTGCCAGACTGCTGCTTGCATCTGCCCAGCCCAAGGATGCGGAGATTGTTCGAGGAGTGGCTGGCTAGCTAGTACATTACAGGCAGTGCAAAAACTGCAGTGCCTTTCGTGAAACATGGCCCTATCCACTTGAAACTGAGTTAGTTAAACACTACGCACCTTTTATCATGTTTCTTCCGGGAGAAGGACCTATGGAACGTTTTGCCAATTTCGTCGTGAACAACAGGATCAAGATGGCGCTCGCCACATTGCTGATGGCCTTTGTTGTCTTTGCTGGCATTCCTAACCTGAAGCTTGATACTGATGGTCGGGTTTTCATGGCGTCAGACAACCCCGACAAGATGCTCCTCGACAATTTTGAGCAGGAATTCGCCAAGGACGACAATCTGGCGATCGTCATCGTTCCTAAGGATGGCGAGGTATTCACGCCACGCACTCTTGGCGCGATCGGCGCCATAACCGAGGATCTCTGGAACCTTCCTTATGTACGTCTGGTGAATTCGATCACCAGATTTCAGAACACTTACGCAGATGGCGACATGATGGTGGTCGGGGACCTTGTTCCGGAACCGTCGATAGTAACCGTTGAGGAAGCTGCCGCAGCAAGGGCCGTCGCGCTCGACCGGATAGAAATTCGCAACAGCCTCATCAATGAGGAAGGAACGGCAACCGCGATTTCCGTGATCTTCCGCCTTCCCGGCATCGACCTTGTCTCGGAAATTCCCAACATCAATGCCGAGTTTACCCCGTTGCTGGAGGAATATCGCGCCGCATATCCAGACATCACATTCAAGGCAAGCGGCTCGGTCGCAGTAAGTCAGGCTTTCGCCACCGCCAGCCAGAAAGACGGCGAGACGCTTACACCAGCCATGGTGGTGGCGATGCTTGTCATTGTCGGGCTGCTGCTTCGCTCAGCTACTGGATCTTTTCTGATCCTGATCCTTGCGGCGCTGTCCGCTCTAGTGTCGCTTGGTGCGTTGGGCTGGACCCGCATTCCGATCAATTCGGCGACAGCCGTGGCCCCATTGATGGTGATCACATTGGCGGTGGCCAGCAGCGTCCATGTGCTATCGTCGATCCGTCAGACGATGCAGGAAACATCCGACCGCACCATCTGGGCGCGGCGCGCGCTGAGCGATCACGGCCTCGGCATAACGGTTGCCGTTTTCACAACGGCGATCGGTTTCCTATCGCTGAACTTCTCAATCTCACCACCCTTCCGCCAGCTTGGCAACATGGTTGCCAGCGGCATGATCGGCGTCTGGGTTTTCACAATGTTCCTTCTTCCTGGCCTGATCTGCTGGGTGCCTATCCGGCAGAACAAGAGTACGGCCTCGGTTGACCGGTTTATGGTCGCACTTGGTGAATTCGTGATCCGTCACCAGAAGCGCCTACTTCTTGGTATTCCGGTGATCATCATCGGCTTTGCAGCAGGCATCTCGCAGATCAAGCTCGAGGATGATTTCCTGCGCTATTTTGACGAGAGCTTTGAGACTCGCCAGGCTACCGATCTTTACGAGACCGAGCTTGGTGGCTTGAACGTCCTCGAATATTCGGTCGATACAGGCGAGGAGAACGGCATCAATTCGGTCGCGTATCTGACTAAGCTCGAAGATCTGTCGGCCTTCCTCCGCGCGCAGCCCGAAGTCAGCCACATCCGCTCGCTCAGCGACACGATCAAGCGGCTCAACATGAACATGAATGGCGATGACCCATCCTTTTACCGCATTCCAGAGACGGATGAGGAAGCATCCCAGTTTCTGTTCCTGTATGAACTGTCGCTTGGTTATGGCATGGATCTGACAGACCAGATCAATGTTGACCGGTCCTCGACCCGGGTCTCGGCCTTTGTCGGCTATGCCACCACGCGCCAGCTGATCGCGCTTGATCACAAGATTCAGGACTGGTTCGACGAAAACGCACCAGAACTGAAAGCGCCGGTCACCGGTCAGACACATGTCTATACGATGATTTCGGCGCGTGACGTGCCGTCAATGCTTCAGGGCACAACGCTGGCGCTTGTCTTCATCTCGTTTATCATATTCCTTGTTCTTCGCAACCTGAAGCTTGGCATCGTATCGCTGGTGCCGAACCTGATTCCAGCACTGATGGGCTTTGGCCTGTGGGGCTATCTGGTCGGCAATGTGACGTTGGCGGTGTCGATCGTAGTAGCAATGACTCTTGGAATTGTCGTCGATGACACTGTGCATTTCATGCTGAAATACGCCAATGCACGCAAGCGCGGTGAAAGCGCCGAGGACAGTGTGCGCTATGCCTTCAAATCGGTCGGTATGGCGCTGACCATCACCTCGCTCGGCCTTGTGATCGGCTTTGCCATTCTCGGTCAGTCAGGCTTTGCGGTTAACCGCGACATGGCCCGCCTCACCGCGATCACGCTCAGCTTCGCGCTGCTCGTCGACTTTCTCTTCCTTCCACCCCTTCTTATTTGTCTCGACAGGATGAAAAACATGAAGACCAACACCACATCCACCGCCCCGCTTGCGGTGATCGCCACCCTTGCCGGCTCGGCACTGCTGATGACGCTTTCCACACCGGCTAAGGCCACTGGTGACGATGTCTCGAATGAAAAGGGGCTTGCCATTGCCACCGAGGTCGACAGCCGTGACCAGGGCTGGGGCGATGTCGCTGTCGATGGTGAAATGGTGCTTAAGAACAAGGCGGGCAATGAATCTACCCGTAAGTTCCGCTCCACGATTCTCGAGGCCAACGACTCCTCCGAGGGTGACCGGTCAATCATCACCTTCTCGGAGCCAGTTGATGTTCGCGGCACGGCGCTGCTGACCCATTCGAAGATCGAGCCGGATGATGACTCGCAGTGGATCTTCCTGCCGGCGGTCAAACGGGTTAAGCGGATTTCCTCGTCAAACCGGACCGGCAAGTTTGTCTCCTCGGAATTTTCCTACGAGGATCTTGGCTCCGAAGAGGTCGCCGACAATGCGCATATCTGGCTTGAAGATGCGACCTGCGCACACGACGGTGCGCTGACCTGCGCCGCTGTCGAAAGCCGTCCGAGGAACAAGCGCTCCGGCTATTCGAAGCGGGTCTCCTTCATCGATCTTGATGAGTATCGGGTACACCAGATCGATTTCTACAACCGCCGCGGCGATCTAGAAAAATCCCTGAAGTTCCAAGATTACAAACAATATGAGGGCCAGTTCTGGCGGGCCCATGTGATGATTATGGAAAACACTCAGACTGGAAAATCGACACGTCTGTCATGGGGTGACTACAGCTTCCGCATGGGGCTGACAGAGCGTGACTTCACACCACAGGGACTTCCCAAGGTCAGCCGGTGACTGTTCTGAACTGCACGCGCTTGTCAGATCTGTTTGCTGCCCTGCTGGCCGCCATTGCGAGTATGGCCAGCGCCACAGCCGTTGCCGAGATCGGCACCGAACTTCGCGGTGAAATCACGGCTGAGGCAAGCTGGTACCCTAGTGGAGCGGCCCATACCGGTCAGCAGGACAGCTTTCTTCATTTCGAAACCCGCCCCGAACTGGTGGTCTATGGTGACGACGCGGAAACACTAATCCAGCCTCGGATCAGTGGTGGCACATCTGGTGATGCCAGCATCGATTTTCGCGAGGCTCATGTGACGGCCCGCCTTGGCGATGCCGATATCCTTGTCGGCAATACCATCCTGTTCTGGGGAAAGGTCGAAAGCTACAATCCGGTCGATGTGGTCAACAGTAAGGATTTCAGCCGCGGGCTGATGCGAAGCGAGAAACTCGGCGCGCCAATGCTGCGCCTTTCCTGGCCAGTTGGACCGGGGCAGCTTGATCTTCTGGCGATCGATTTTGCCGAGAACATTTATCCGGGGCTCTCCAGCCGCGAGCGCCTTGGGTTGCGCATTGCCAAAGGGGAAACCTTTTCGGGCGGAGCGGAGCGCGATGACGTCGCCAGTGCAGTCAGGTGGTCCGGATATTTCGGGGATGTCGACCTCGGCATAAGCTGGTTTCGGGGCACCGGGAATGAACCGAGGCTGCTGCAGCAGGTGGACGGCTCAATGAAACCGGATTACAGCCGTATCACCCAGGCCGGCATCGACATCCAGTATCTTCACGGTGATTCAGCTCTGAAGGCGGAGCTGGTCCGGCGGTCCGGCCAGTATGACAGACTTGGTGCGATGAAGAGCTACCGCGCTAGTGTCATTGGGGTTGAGCACAATCTCTATGACATCATGGATAGTGGGCGCGATATCCTGCTGATCGGTGAATATGCGCATGACAGCCGGAATGGAATGTCCCATAGCGGGTTCCAGAACGACTTGACCATCGGTGCCCGCTGGCTGTGGAATGATGTCGAAGATACCGAGATGCTTGGTCTGTTGACCCGCGATCTCGACAATGGCGCGCAGACCTTAACTGTCAGCATCGACCGGCGGATCGCCGATCAGGTGACCTTCGAGGCAAGCGCCCGACTGCCGGCGCGCTATCACCATGACCCGAACAGCGCGGCCCTGAAAAATGACAGCGCCATCATCGCCGCCCTCACCTACGGATTCTGAGCCCACCAGGGTTATCGGACTTGCGGCTATCAAACGTTCAATCCATTGTCAGCAGGAGATTGGCGGGTCTGCTTTGCGCCAACACAAGCTGGGCATTCGAACGGTCCCTGAGCAGTTTTGCTTTGGCAACAAGGACTCAGAAAAGGTCTTCATGCATCCTCTGGATATGAGCCAGCCCAGTGCCGCAACATCCTCCCAGAATACTGATACCTCTCGATTTCCAACTGGCTGCAAAGTCGCAATAGTCTCCGGGTGAAATTACATCCTCAAAAACCCACCTCTTTCCGACTTCAGTTGAGGAATGGGCATAAACACCAATTGGTCCGTTCCAGCCCTCTCGCACCGCATCAATCGAATCTGAAACAAACTCGACTTCAGTGTGCATGATGTTGATCAAATCAACCTGATTGTGAGCGGCCGCTTCAATCGCAGGTGCAAGGGGATCACCATCACGGAACCTTATCTCTCCATCAGCATTGCGTGTGGTTGTAAGCCCGGCCCAGACTGGGAGCCCAATGTCTTTAGTCGCCTCAAGCGTGATTTCGAAGTTGGCTTGATCCACCATCATTTCAAGAAACACAACATCGGCTCCAGCCTCTGCCATCACCGATAACTGTTTTCTGGTTGAGTCCCGCATCTCCTCTGGCGCAGGCATGTCACCCCGCCAAATCCAATAAGATACGCCGGCAGCAACAAGTGCTTCTTTCCGGCCAGTCTGTTCTCTGGCCTCAACAGCCAATGCAACGGCCCGACGATTATATTCCTCAAATCGGTCCGCTTCACCCGCTGCCGCCAGGGCATGAAGGTGCGTTGCAAAGCTGTCGCTGATGATAATCTCGGCGCCGGCTTCCAGATAGTCGACATGTACCTGCCGAACAATATCAGGATGGCTGAGCGGGCCTCCTCCGTTCCACGCATTCTCCAGCTGCGGCACCCCACGCCGCTGCGTCTCCGTGCCGGTAGCCCCATCGATCAGAATACAATCGCCGGACCTTATCCTTCCCATCATTCTGTCATAGCGAGACATCACCAAGCCCCCCATCGTGATCAATTTGAATTGCAGCCATTAAACTTTAGGTTTTAGGAGTATACGTTAGCCGCCCCTAATCCACCTAACCATGAACCATACCTTTCATTTGTTTGACTTATAACAGTAACAACAAACAAGCCTTTACCCCTCTTTTCAAAACTCGCCATTTGACTCGTGTGCCGGGGATGCTTTTCCAGAGGTATGGGACCCAAAACAAAACCCCCACCGCGGAGACACGGTGAGGGCTTGTTTTCTTGGTCACGATTAAGACTGGTTTAGGAGGAAACGTCTTGTTATTACGATCCCACAAGAGGCTGCTGCAGGATAGGTTTATAAAAACACTAGTGTGGTGCATTTATTGCATCATCTTTTCCCTCACCTTACAAGGATCCGGGTGCGCATATCGCATCGGCATGGAGGCTGTTCTGTGACCATCTAGTAATGGCATAGTTTTAAGTGGCTAGACATAGCTGTACACTCTTACCAATGATGTGAAGAAATCCAAAATAGGCGCATGTTAGTAATACTTCTACTCTGATTGCAGCTAGTCTATGGGGCGGAATTTCTCCAGAGTGCTCCAGCACCCAGGGAAAATAAACTGTTATGCCAAGCATGGCAGTTGCGGCGGCGGCTAGTGCCTAAATTGACGCAACGATAATTACAATGTTTGCAAATACTCGCAGCATGTTCTGACTTCATCTCCTGAATATCAGCAACTGCAACAGTCGCCATAATCCTCTGAACAGGATTGCCCTCACAATTGGATTTTGCAATAGCCGCTGTGCGTAGAAACGGTGTCTTGGCACTTTGCGAATAATAAACATTGTGATTTATGTGCAGTCATTTCTGCATCACGACAAGTCAAAACTTGACCTTTCTAAGTTGCAACTAATCATACACGTTTACCCCTTGTTGTTTATGTATTTCATTAAATAGCTTGGCTAAGTAGTGCATGTTTTGACTAGGACTAAACAGCCCTAAACAAATCGGCAGTCACAATTAATATCCAAATGCAAAGGTACTTAGATTTGAGACAACTGGTTGGATTTATGGTGCTGCTAATTTCATTAACATCAGTCAGTTCGCCAACAGCGGCACAAGATTGGAAAAGTGGCTTAGGCTTGGGTTTTGAAACAATGCAAAAAGTTTGGCAAGGCATTTCAAAATCACCAAAGATGACTCAGTGTAAATTAGCTTCTAGAAAAGTTTATAAGGGAAAACAAATTTGTGTCTACAAAGGGGCAAACGACACGTTTTTGGGCATCTACAACGACGCAGGGGGCTTTTGTTCAAACGCAATGTCATGCCGTTATGATCCAAATTCTGGCAAGACTATAAGATCGTTGGTGACTGCATTTGTTAAGGCCCAAGACAAAATGGACTAGGTCCTGAAAAGCCTCAATATTTGATTGATATTTTAAGTCTAAGGTTAAATAGCCAAATGGGAGGTTCAAGTATGCCTATTCAAATAAAAGTATTAATTGTTACTACTGCGTGGATGGTTTTTAGAGCAGTGGGTGCTGGTTTGTTTCTTTTTCTTGGTGCCATTGGGAGTGACCGTGCGGCTTCATCAGATTGGACGATTGCATTTCTGGGAGATTTTGTAATAGGCACGATGGCATTATTTTTAGCATATAATATATGGAAAAAACCGTCCGCTTTACTTTGGGGAATTTTATTAGCCTGGAATGCAGTTGGAATTTTTGATTTATTTGGGGCCTTATCTCATTCTTTAAGTGCTCCTTTTTCACCTTTCCCAGAGATTGGTATGAATGAAATTAGCATAAGAACAATTTTAAGTTTAAACACCGTGATACAACTCATTGCTCTTTTGTTAATGTTTCGTCCACAGGTAAAAGCGTATTTCAGGGTCTAAAAGAATATACAGATTAATTTAAAGATTCTGTAGTAACCCTCTTTCCATTAATAGAAGATTTCTGATTGGGTAGGTCATTGATGCATCTTGACCGCACGTGTGATGAATGAGCTTCTAGGCTCTGCTTAGTTAAGGCATCTAGCTGGTACATGCGTACGGCACCATTTACCTCTCGGGTGCACCATTTCTCGCACTTCACCCGCCATAAATCGCTTTAGTTCGTAAAGTTAGAAAACTACAGCGTCCGCTCGAGGTTTAATGGCTATAATCATCAACAGACTTTAAAACATACCATCCTACTCAATTTAGCACTTTCATTGCTTAAGTGACGAGAAGGTTTGCCAGATCAGTCACATATCTGACACAGTATTGTGATAGGCAGACAAGGTAACATTACAGTGGAGAACAAAATGAGTTTTAAGGTTGGCCATACTACCTTTGGTTTTACAATGCGCGTACCCGATGCGGACGTTGCCGCGGTTGATGATCTGCTCACGTCGCACGCCGCGTGGATGCAGGAGACACATTCCGTTGTCGAGGAAGACGGCAAACTTCACACACTTGAATACTACGTTTCAAAAGCTGCTGAGCTAAATGATATGATGGATCCTTCAAAAGGCACTACTGGCCACGTTATATATACAGTGAACGAGGTTCACAGGGATGACGAACATTTTGGAAAACATGTTGAGCTTGGTCAAAGTTGGGGCCGTATTAATGAATTTTTCGGGCTGTTTGAAAAATATAGCCCATTGATCTCAATGGCAGGCAAAGTTACGGCCAAACTTTAATCGAAAAGAAGCCCAACATATATCTATAACCTGCCAGTGATCTGGTGGGGGTAAATGTGGGGGTGGTTATGCTTCCGGGCGGTTTTTATAGGATTCAGAATTACTGAAACTTCAAATCAACAAATCTTGCTTGCACTTTCTCTCCACTTTTTCCATCTTAACACCTTCTGTTTGGTCATTTTTTGGAGAATTTAAAGTGACTAGAATCTTCGAGATGCCTGCTGTAGGTCGCGGTTTTATATCAGACCTACAATTACCCACCTTTGAAGATCCAGCGTGGACAACACCTGTCCCTACCAACCAGCGGCGCGTTTCCATTGTCTCAACCGCAGCAGTTTCACAGCGCGGTGACAAACCCTTCTCTTGGCTTGCCAAAGACCATCGGACGTTTCACAAGAACGACCGTGATCTTGTTATGACCCACGTGGCCGTCGAATTTGATCGCTCCGCATGGCAGCAAGATCTCAACGTCATTATTCCACTGGACCGCCTCGAAGAGATGGCACAGGACGGCGAAATCGGGTCTGTGGCTGATGAGCATTATTCTTTTATGGGCGCCGCTGACCCCGTGACGATGGAGAAATCTGCTCGTGCGGTTGCGGACCAAATGAAGCGGGAAGGCGTCAATACAGTCTTTCTGATTCCCATATGACCGTTTTGTACGCGCGCCGTGTGCGGGCTTGCTCATTATTTTGAATCTGACGGTTTGTCGACTGTTCTTGTTGGTTTTGTGCGCGAACATATGGAAGCCATCAAGCCTGCCCGAGGATTGTTCTTGGATTTTCCGATGGGACGGGGCATGGGTAAACCCAATGACCCTGAGTTCCAAAAGAAGGTGATACGCGCTGCATTCGATTTATTTGACGTAGAAACAGGCCCCGTGCTGGAGGATTTTCCTGAAACCATTCCCGTGCGAGATGGTCGCATGGGCTATGCGCTGCCGCCAGAGCTTGTTTTGAGCACAAGTGATATCGGCGATGTGGATTCGTTACTGGCCGACGTTCAGGCTGAGATGGACGCATTGTTGCCAGACTACGAAGCGGCGGCAGCATCTCGCGGGCGCACAACTGTAGGGGCCAGCGAACTTGCCTTAAAGGATTTTGCACCTTTTATCTCCGAATTCATCAGAGGCGAAATACCAAAAAGCCCTCGAAAAGGGCTGCCAGCCATTCCCCTGTTGAAACTGGTTGTCGAAGATTTGGAAGCCTACTACACCGAAACAAGAACCCACCGCGACGGGATCGATGATCTGGAATTGATTGGAAAATGGTTCTGGGAAGAGACCAAGGCCGGCCGATTGCTCCTGTCACTCGAAGCAATTTCGATCGTCTCTGATAACAAGGTCATGCTGCAAATTGTCGAAATGTCACTCATGGCGCCAAGATTCTGGTCTGAAGGTCCATTGCCCGGAACATCGGCTGCCGGGTGGTGACACCCATCACGCCGCAACTCTATTTTTGCCATGTGATCACGCCTTCAAAACATTAGAAAGTTCAAGTTATGTTGAAGTTTTCCCAAGATCATGAATGGGCTATGCTTAACGCCGACATATGTTCTGTTGGCATCTCACCTCACGCCGTTGAACAGCTCGGCGATATTGTATTTGTCGAGTTACCAGAAATTGGAACAATCGTCGATAAAGGCGACGAGGTTGCGGTGATTGAGTCCGTGAAAACCGCCTCCGATATCTACAGCCCTGCTGCCGGTCAAATCACTGACGTCAACAATGCGCTGCTTGATGACCTCTCATCAATCACACCAGAAAGCGCGATGGAGAACTGGCTTTTCAAACTGAAGGTCAGTGACTTATCTGATCTCAATCAATTGATGGACGAGGATGCCTATAAAGCTTCGGTTGGGTAGGGTCACAGTCTAGCGTCAGTCACTGTACTCCGAGACGATCCAATGACATTGTCGAGCAGTTTAGCTTTAACTTCTTAGCGCACGCCTTTAATTAAGTGGCGATAGCTGCGCTGGACAACATGCTCAAAACATGGTGCGCAGATGGTGTTTTGTGAAACGCAATGGTTGGCGAAAGAGCGTGGGAGTCGAACCCACCAGGGACGTTGTACGACCCTCACTAGATTTGAAGTCTAGGCGCCCCACCGGGGTGCGATCCTCTTCCCTTTATCAGTGTTTCTTTAGCGACAAAATACTGTTGGGGGAACATCGGACTCGCCGGTGCCCGTCCTCCTGCACTGTATATCCTATTCGGTCAAAATATTCCAAAACGGCAATCACAAAATTCCTACCCAAATTCACCTCGTCCCGATACTCAGCTGTTGTGAACAAACCATCTCTCGACCGCGCGGCGAGTTGCTCAGCAATGGTTGCAAGCGTTATCAGTAGGGTTTTTGGCAGATAGCGATTTTTCTCCATCACTATGATTTTCCCCAATTTGATACCAATTTTCAGCGCATTTTCGAGTGAGGACACGTCAACTCCGATATCCTTGGCTGCCTGATGAAGGCTGGGAGGAGTGCCCAATTTTGGAGACAAAACCACTATAGCACGCGCCAAAAGACTTTTGTCCTGTTCCTCTAGATCTACAGCGTGAGAGGGCAAATGGAATTTTTTGCCGTTAGCGCCAAGGCGTTTCTCCGCAACCAACAAGCATAGGGCTGCGTCAATCGTCGCTGTTTCAAAAAAGGGGGTAAGCAATGTCTGCACATCTTTGACGCTGGCACCGGAAAGGGCGGGATTTGACGCGTGAAATCCGATCATGATTTTTTCAATGCGATCGGATAGTTCGCGCCATCTTTTCTTGGAGAAAACCCGTTCCTTGGGCGGGTTTCCAACAAGTCTTAACTCCACAGACGCAATGAGCGAATTGAGCTGCAGTGTCGGCAAATTATGTGACACAGCAAACGGCTTAAGTGAAACACCGGTCACGTTGTTGTCTGTTAATTCTCTTATTATATCAGCCGGGTTTTCACGACACATTACCTTCAGGCTTGCAATACGACTGGGCGTTGCGCGGCCGCGTTTGGGTGAAAAGGGATCAATCACACGCCCTCCTGCGATCGTGCGTTGGGCAGATTGGTCACGTAATACAAAACGATCGCCATGACAGACAAATGTTTCGCGAAAAAGCGCAAGTTGAGCCAAGCCACGTGTACCCGGTGCAATTTTTCCTCCCGATAAAACCGCAACCCGCGCGGGCAGATGATCCGAGCCAATATGCAAATGCGTTGGCGTCCAGTGTTTCAACGCACCTGCCTCAGCTGGCAATACCTCAAGATCAACATCTATGCGCGTTGTTGGATTGTAGAGGTCGGAATGCATTAACCAGCTGCCACGCCTTACTGCGTGCTCGCCAACACCGCGCCCAGTGATGTTTAGGGCGCAGCGCTCGCCAGCTTTTGCGCAGTCACTTTCCCGGCTGTTAGCCCTGATTCCACGAATACGGACCTGCGATCCGTTTGACGAAAGTGTGAGACTTTCTGATGTGTGGGCCAAACCGGAAACCACCATACCAGTTACAATCAAACCAACACCTTTAAGTGAGAAAGCCCGGTCAATGGCCATCCTGAAATGATGATGGGTGGCGCGGGTAGTGCAGAGCTTAGCGTGCTGGGCAAGCGCCTTACTAAGCTCATCAATTCCCTCACGCTTGGGGGCACAAATTGGGAAGACGTCACACCCTTCTCGCCCTGACTCGATCAAAAGTCGGTCAATCTGAGCCTGCACTTCACTGATACGCTCTGGTTGCACACGATCAATCTTGGTCAATGCGACCAGACATTGCTCAATGCCAAGCAGGTTTAGTATGGCCAAATGCTCGAGCGTTTGAGGCATCACACCATCATCAGCAGCCACCACCAGCAGGCCCAGATCAATCCCGGTAACCCCCGCCAACATGTTTCGGACGAATTTTTCATGACCGGGAACATCTACAAAGCCGAGCACCCCCGTGTCAGGCAACGCTTGATATGCAAATCCCAGATCGACTGACAATCCACGTGCCTTTTCCTCTGGCAAACGGTCGGTGTCAGTTCCGGTCAGCGCTTTGATCATCTCAGTTTTGCCATGATCCACATGACCGGCCGTTGCCACAATCATATGATATCAAGTCCCTTGAGGCTCTCGATAAAGCTGCCTTCATCCTCAAGACATCTGAGATCAAACAATAATGCATCGTCGGTAATGCGGCCAATAACCGGAGTAGGCAGATCCCTGAATGCCTTGGCCAGCTTGATCAAGGCTTTACCTGGGCGTCGGTAGCCTGGCACAGTTATTTTCAAAGCTACACTTGCCAATGTGTCATTTGGCAATGCGCCACTTCCTATCTGGCTTTGGACAGGCGCGGCCACCACCTCAAACCCTTTGCAATGATCTTGCACGGTGGCGGCCATGCGGTCCGCTAATCGCGCAATGTCCGCCTGATCGCGGGACAACCAGCGCAGAGTTGGCAATTCAGTCGACAGTTGCGAGGGGTCGGTATATAAACGCAACACCGCCTGCAAGGCCGCTAACGTCAATTTGTCAGGCCGCATCGCGCGCGTCATCGGATTGCGTTTAAGTTTCGTGATCAAATCACGCCGACCTGCAATGATGCCGGCCTGCGGTCCACCAAGAAGTTTGTCACCACTAAAGGTTACCAAATCAGCGCCAGCTCTCACGGCTTCGGCAACAGTGGTTTCATGTGGCAAGTGGTGGCTCTCGAGATCAATCAGCGTGCCGCTGCCAAGGTCAGTTATGAGTGGTAGACCATGACGATGTGCAATCTCAGCAAGTGTCTGCTCACAAACGTTTTTTGTGAAGCCTTTAATCTCAAAATTGCTAGCATGCACCTTCATCAACAGGGCGGTTTTCGGTCCAATCGCCAGCTCAAAATCTGTGTCATGCGTCCTATTTGTTGTGCCAACTTCGACTAACTTGCAACCCGCCTGAGCCATAATATCAGGCATCCGGAACGCACCACCAATCTCGATCAACTCAGCGCGGGAAACCGGGACTTCCTTGCGCTTTGCCAAGCTATTGAGTGTGAGTAGCACAGCCGCAGCATTGTTGTTCACGATTAGCGCAGCCTCCGCTCCCGTCAAGTAACATAGCAAATCCTCAGCATGTTCATGACGATCGCCGCGCTTGCCCGTTTCCAAATCGAATTCCAGATTGCTGGCACCCCGCGCAACATCAACCATTGCCTTGATCGCAGACTCCGGTAAGGCGGCTCGTCCAAGATTGGTGTGCAGCACCGTACCTGTCAGATTAATTACTGGCCGCAGCGATGGCCTTACCGTGTGCGCTATCTCTTTTGACAGCGTTTTCAAAAGCCAGTTATATTCGATCGCGGTGCCCGCCAACACCTGCTTCCTTGCCTCTGCCAAAACTTTTTGTACAGATCGGGTGACGAGAGACGCGCCAAATTCCTGCACCAGCAAAGTACCATTCGGATCGTTTAACAGGCGATCAACAGAGGGCAATTTCTCCGGCTTATCAATCGTCGTCATATCAAACCTCTGTTAGCAAAGAACACATAACAGGTCCTGTGCAATTCCTTCAAACAAACATTCTTTTACACGTGCCAGCTTACAAAGTTTGGAAATAGAGTAACAATAGCTCAAACGATGATGCAGAGTGGCGCAGTCTTCGTTATTTTGGCAAGCTTAATTTCTTTACACCTAAATTTAGAAATGCTTAATTCTAATTATGAACAATTCGATGGCATTGAGTCCGATGCGCCTTGAAATCGACGTACTCAAGACATTCATTGCGGTGGCTGAAACCGGTTCGGTGAAGCATGCAGCAGAGCGTGTTGCGCGCTCACCTGCAGCCGTTTCCATGCAAATGAAAAAACTGGAGCGACTGATCGGTGCGCCGGTTTTTCATCGGACCGAAGGGGCCATGCGGCTATCGGATAGTGGCGACCGGTTGATGCCACATGCACATCGCATTGTTGAAGCAAATGATACCGCACTGACCGCACTGCTCAGCCCAGATATTTATGGGATGGTGCGAATTGGGTTGTGTTTGGAAAACATTGAAACACGGATGCCCGAAATTCTGGCTGGATTCTCCCGGGCACATCCCGGCGTCACCGTCAATATTACCGCAGGTGACGCGCAAGATTTGGCGGTAATGCTGGCCGCTGGCACATTGGATATCGCCATTTTAACCACCGGCGGGGGCGTGGCGCATCTTGAACAGGATCGGCTCCTGTATGAACAGCCTCTGGTGTGGGCGACACACAAAAACAGCCAGCGCATTGGTGAACGGCCTCTAAAGGTCGCAGTTGCGCCCATCGGCTGTCCTTGGCGAGACGCTGCACTCGATGCTCTGAAACGCGCCGGCATTGAATATCGGATTGCGTTTCTTTCAAACGTATCTGAGTCTCAACTGGCTGCAATTCGCGCGGATTTGGCGGTTGCGGCGTTACCCGCAAGCAGGGTTAATAACAGCACCCAGCCGATTTGTGCGAACAGCGACCTTCCCAAGCTGCCCTATACGCAAATGGTGCTGCGGATGTCTGACAAGCCCGATACTAACACCAAAGCGCTGGCATCGCAGATACTTGAAGCTTTCAAGAGACCAGTTTAATTAATGGGCCGCAAAAAACTTGGCTTGAAATCAACTTTGTTGACCCCAAGCAGTTGATCCGTCAAATCCACCCAAGGGAGCCCAGCACCCATGTCGGTGTTTTGGAGATGTGTGTTGCCATCATCTGGTGGAAAACAGCTCATTACCATTTGACAATCAACGAAAACCTTTGCGGATAATTAAGCGCTATAAAATCTTTACCCTGGGCTCCCCCTTTTGTCTCAAATCTGCGTGAATGTGAAAGCCGATAGCCCAGTCTGCAACAACTTTTTAGATGAGTGGAAAAAAACTCATCAATTGAAGTAAATGTCAGGCATGGTTTGCGACTTGACTCGGATGCTCAAGTGATCAACGCTTTGTCTGCCCCTGTCGAGAGACTGCGATATTGAAAATTTCGTTCCGGGGCCAAGAAAATCAGCCTCCAACGCTGACTTAAAATATCAAGGGAGATTAAAATGAATAGAATGTTAAAAGGTTGCCTAGTAGCAGCCACAATGGTGTTGAGCAGTGTCTCAGCACATGCGGCAAAGGACGGGGGGACACTGTCATTCCTCGTACAGCCCGAGCCACCAACACTGGCGTCATATGTCTCAACCTCAGGCCCGATCGGTTTGGTGATGCCAAAGGTCTATGAAGGCCTTTTCGATTACGATAATGATGGAAAAATGATCCCAATTCTGGCCGAAAGCTTCAACATGAGCGCTGACGGTAAGACTGTGACATTTAACTTGCGCAAAGGTGTGAAATGGCATGATGGAGAGCCTTTCACCTCTGCTGATGTGCAGTTCACCATTATGGATGTTCTGAAGAAGGTTCACCCACGTGGCCCCAATTCGTTCCGTGAGGTTACTGCAATTGAAACGCCTGACGCCCACACCGCAATTTTCAAGTTGAAAAAACCAGCCCCATACATGATGAGATCTTTCTCGGCTTATGAGTCACCAATGGTGCCAAAGCACCTGCTTGAGGGGCAGGACGTCAAATCAGCGCCTCTCGCAAATAATCCAGTTGGAACGGGCCCTTTTAAATTTGTTGAGTGGAAGAAGGGTCAATATATCCGCCTCGACAAAAATGATGATTATTGGCAAGAGGGATTGCCGCACCTTGACAGAATTGTGGGGCGTTTCATTCCAGATGCATCAACTAGAACAGCTGCCATGGAAAATGGCGAGGTTCTCTATGCCGCTTACAATGCAATTCCAAACATTGATGCTGTTCGTTTGAAGGACCGTGATGATATTGATGTCACCACAGACGGTTATTCGATGATTAACCCAATGGCACTGATTGAGTTTAACACCAAGGAGGGCCCATTTGTTGATCCGGCTGTCCGGCGCGCTATTTCAACTGCAATTGACCGTCGCTTCATGATTGACACAATCTTCTTTGGCTATGGCAAGCCTGCCACCAGTGCGCTGAGCAGCAATTTCAAGGCTACCAATCTACATGCATCAATGCCAAATTATCCTGAGCGTGGCGACGTTGCGAAAGCAAATGCAATGCTTGATGAGGCTGGCTTTAAAAAGAACAGTGATGGTGTCCGTTTGACGGGTGTTCTTGACCTTATTCCTTACGGCGAAGATTGGCGCCGTGCCGGTGAGTATCTTAAGCAGGTAATGGGCGATATTGGCATAGATCTAGAGTTAAGATATGAGGACGTGCCAACTTGGTTAAAGCGTATTTATCATCGCTATGACTTCCAGATGAACGTCAATTACTTCTACCAGCTTCCAGACCCTGTTCTGGGCGTGCACAGACATTACGGCACCGACCAGATCCGCAAGGGCACGCATTTTGTGAACTCCTCGCGGTACAGCAACCCGACACTTGACGCGTTGCTCGACTCAGGTGCCGGTGAGCCGGATGCAGCAAAGCGCACAGCAGCCTATAACGAAATCCAGCAAATTCTGGCAAGTGACATGCCGGTTGTGAACCTATTTGAGCTGGAATTCCTGGTTGTTTACAACACCAAGCTGAAGGGCGCATATGGCTCAGCAATGGGTGCATATGGCTCGTTCCGTGAGGCCTACCTGGACGACTAGAAA
>CACCQD010000024.1 GCA_902547925.1 uncultured SAR116 cluster alpha proteobacterium
ACGGATTCGAACCCCTGCCCTAACCTATTGAATTTCAGTTTAAAGCCAAATCGGCTTCACTTTATCCCACCGTCTATCCCACCAAAACGTTTCTGGATAACATTAGAGCGCTAGCAAAATCTCACAATTTTCAAGGGAAGTAAATATTGGGTAACATCAGGGTCAACCTACTGGAACACCTGAGCCGGTTTATTAGTTTGAAGGCATTACTGTTGGCGATGAGGAACCAACCAGATTAGGTGGCAAAAGACTCTATAGAATCCAAATGACTGGCCACGCTTTCGGCCAATGCAGTAAGGTTATACCCGCCTTCCAAAATGCTAACAATGTGGAAGGCACCCGTAATATCAGCATTCCTGAGTACCATTTCCAAAATTAACCCTGTCAGCGTACCAAAATCCTCAGTAGTCATCATTAATCCGCCCAAAGGGTCTGCTTTGTGCGCATCAAATCCTGCTGAAATAATTATGAGGTTAGGTTTGAAATCCAAGGCGGAAGGTAAAAGATAATTTTTCCACCCTTCAAGTACGTCAAAACCAAGTGCTCCTTGCGAAAATGGCAAATTAGCGATGTTATTACTGGCCCCAGTTTCACTCTTTTCACCTGTGCCCGGGAAAAGGGGCATTTGATGAGAGGAAGCGTAAAATAAAGAGGGGTCATCCCAAAAACATGCCTGGGTGCCGTTACCATGATGTACATCGAAGTCCAAAACGGCCACTCGTTCCAAGCCCCATTTTTCTTGAGCATGCCTTGCTGCCACAGCGGCGCTTGAATACACACAAAATCCCATTGCCTTGTCTGGTTCGGCGTGATGACCGGGTGGCCGCATAGCGCTAAATGAAGCCCCCTCTCCTTTTTCCATTACCTCATCAACTGCAAGACAAGCCCCTCCAGCTGCTCGTAGGGAAGCCTCAACACCCGACTTGCCAACCCAAGTATCTGGGTCCAATCCAATAGGATTTAATGCTGCAGAAGCTGTCTCATCGATGTAGTCAAGGAAGGTTTTTGTGTGTGCCCCTAACAATTGCTCACGTGTTGCAAGAGGAGCTTGAATACGGCTCCAGTTTTTGTAATTACCGTCTATCGTATTCTTTATGGCTTCATAACGTTCCGCACACTCTGGATGACCTTTTGGTGTATCCTGGTGCGAACAGATTTCATGCGTGATGATTGATAGATTTTTCATTTTGTATTTTTTAAAACTGCCATTTCTGTCAGACATGCTTTTGCTTTTTAAAAATCAAGGTTAGCATTTTAACCCTACTGGAACTGCACTAGAACCCTGTCAGTATCACCGTGTAGCTCGGGAGTCTGCGAGCCGCTGGAATGCTGAATGACATTCTGCTGGACGTAAGCATGCAGTTCACTCGCGGTAATCTGGTCATCACGATTGGAGTCTGCATCACCCTCCATACCTTTCATAAGGAAGTAGCTAAACATGCCGTGTTTTGCCTCCTCAAGGGGCTTGGCTGTTTGGTCGCCAGCTGCCGCTGTCATGAGTGTGAAGCCATCAGGGACTTCTTGCTCAAGTGCTTTGATAGCGATAGGCCGGCTGGCTATCAGCATGTCAGGGCCGCGAGTGCTGCCCGAGTAGCAGGTGTCCAGGAATACGGTCACGGAGCGCGGGTTAGCGGCTGCAATGTCAGCAAACAGCTCATCACGGAAAATTGCTGTTTTGTCGAGGAGTTCCGGCGCACCATCATATGGAAGGAGGTACATCTTCTCTCCATCGTCACTAGCGAGCCCGTGACCGGCGAAGAAAATGTAAACATCAGACTGGCCTGGTTCAGCTTTACGAGCAAGCCAGCGCATAACAGCAAGCAAAAGCCCTCGCTCATCAGCGGCATCATTTATCAGTGTTTTCACGCGGTTTGGAGGTACTCCTAATTTTTCTTGTGCGTAGTCTTGAAACACTCGAGCGTCCGTATCCGCATATATCGCATCAGCGTCAGCGTTCGCGTAAGTGCCAACGCCCACGACAATTGCGATGGCGTTTTCATTAGTTGCAACCGCACGCCCTATTGGATTGAGTTCTTGAAATGAGAATTCGGTTTGCTTCTCTACTGAGCGCTCAAGCATCACCGCCATCGAAGTAGACATTCCTGCGGTGTTGAAGGCTATTAAAGTTGCAACCGAGCCACCAATTGGCACAAATGTCGTTGCTGAAAAGCGGCCGTCATTATTCACAGGAACTGGTCGGCCATTGATTCGCAATTCGGCTATTCCAACCTCGTCGCGAACATAACCTTCAACAATACCCTGCGGCCCATTGGTTGATATTCCAGTGACCGAAATTGATGGAATGGTTGTTAGGTTTGAATTTGATGATTGAGAACTGGGCGATTGAGCGGTCGCTGACGGACCCAATTCAAATTCTACTTGCGACCCACCCACAGAAGGCTTTTGAGGTTGCGAGGGCTGTACATCAGTTGTTGGTGTTGGGCTCTTACCTGTACCAACAATCGAACTAATTTCAGAACGAAGAATGCTATTGTCGCTTAACGATGCATCCACCTCATTTACAGCGGGTTCTTCCGCAGCAGGTACTTTTGAGGCTTCATCAAAATTAGCCGTCTGAATTTGCTGTTCTTTGCCATACGACGCGCGACAAGGGTATTCAGCTGATAACACAGTCAAGATGCCCTTTTTGCTATCCTTTGGCCAATTCAACAACATCGCCGCATTTGTGCCCTCTATGACCCCATTGTATCTAAAACCCTTTTGAAATTTAGAAAACAATCCGGCTTTTGACTGATATTGCTCTTCATCAAACTGTAGAATGAAATCATCGCCGTCCTGACTAACAAACTCGTTAAAACTGGTCTTGAAATGCGCTTTGCAAATCAAAGATGGATTATCGATGTAGAAATTGTCAGCGAATACAGGCAAAGCGAAGGAAACCAAAACGACGAATGCCCAGCACAATTTTTTCATAACTTTTTGCACATCAAAACCAATCATTCACTGGATGATTTATGTAACCTAGTCAGCATTGGGTCTTGTTACAGTCAACAATTATATAGTCATCACCGATTTCTAAAATCGCTTCAGGATTAATATTGTAGTAATCTATCAGCTCTTGAACCCAAGCGTCGAGGGCCGCTTCAACCGCCTCTTCAACCGCCTCTTCAACCGCCTCTTCAAGCGCATCTTTAACTTTCTCTTCCATTTGCTTATCTATTGTTTCAGAGATTTGGTCAGATAATATCCCCTCAATTTCTGAATTTATGCTCAATGACGCTTCCTGTGCGTCCTTTACTGCGTTCGCCAATTGAGCACTTTCGGCACTCTCATCATCGAACATCTCAGCAACAGCTGTGTCTAGGTAGGCCTGTGCGTCATCCTCAGACAAGCCCATGTCTTCAAGAAAAGTTGGGCTGGCATTTGCAATGACATAACGGTAAAGCGCCTTTTTATTCTTCAGTCCATTTAGCCTGAAGACAGCGTCGAGATATTCCTCGCCCTTTTTGATACCCTGAATCCTCAATAATGGAGCGCCGGGCAGAAGAGCGTCATCCCCAAAGTAACCTCTTACTTGTTTAGGGCTTCCGGTCGATTTAGCCCACTGTCTATTGGGTTTCGACATTTCTCTTCGAAACCTGTTGGCATAGCTCTCAACTTCGACCTTGCCACTTTTTTGAACAACGCTGCCGTCGTCCTTAAACGTCAACGCATTAGTGCCCACTCCAAGCGAAAGCATCAGTCCAACCAGTAATGAGAGAGCGGCTTTGTACATGGCTGAAGAGTAGCAACAGGCTTGAGAGTTGGGAAGCGATAGACTACAGGATCTGCACGAGCACCCTATCAGCATCACCTTGTTATTCCGGTGTTTCGCTGCCACTGGACTAATAAATTACGCTTGTCTGCACGTAACTGTGCAGTTCACCAGCTGTAATCTGATTGTCCTGGTAACCGTCAGCCTTACCCTCCATCCCCTTCATTGGGAAGTAGCTGAACATTCTGTGCCTGGCCTTTTCCAGAGGATAACTAATTTTAAACGTCTGTAATTGTGAACAATTTACTTTTAGCAAAGTCAACTAGCATTACGTTTTTTCTCAATTTCAGCCTCAAGCTCTGCCATGGCCGCATCTGCAGCCTCCTGTGTGCTCAGAATTTCATCCTGCTGTATTTTGTTTAACAAAGCTTGATTAGCTTGCCCAATAGGATACTCGACCAAAACATAGTGCCAAAATTTTGTCCCGACGTTTTGAGTTTTGGATTTTGTTTGCTTGTAGCCTGTTAACTGAGCCTCGATAGTCACATTTTTAGTCACAACTTCACTTTGCTGGCGTATTTGTTCGTTATCTCCAGTGCCAATTGAGTCCAAAAAGTCATCCATTCTTGAGGATATTTGACTGTCAATAGAGTCAGCAAGCTGGCGTTTGGCATCCAACGTTGCTCTATTCCTTGCCATGTTTAAGCTACTTGATTTGCCTATTCCGCAGGCGAAGAGAGCAGAATCTGATGAGGGTAATTCTGTGCACCAATCAGGAATATCACTGACGATTTGTTCATTGGCTTCTTCAGTCTCCTCCACAGCCTCCTGAATGGCTATTACTGTAGCCTCTGATGAGCCTGGCTCTGCAGTTTGGCACGCTTGTAACGCGCCAAAAAGTCCCAGTGCAACAACAACTTTGAATACATGTTTCATTTAATTGTCCTTCAATATTGAGTAACCTAATTTTTGCATTTTCCAATTTTCTCGACCAAAATTATTTAAACGTCTGTGAAATTCCTCCGCTGACTCTTTTTCCAGCAAAGTAAATCTTTTTTTGGTCGCTAGGACAATCAAAACCTCACTGACCTCATTCAGTTCAACATCATCAGGAAATTGCGCGGTAATTTTATACAATTTACTTGCTTTGCCAGATGGCAACGAAAAATTTCCCAGCACATCATTCAATTCATCAAATCTATTTTCAAAAATATTTGGTATGATTTTTGAAAAATAATCCCCGTCAGAGTGAGGATACCAACCGAGAAGCTGGATATCTGAGTTCACATTAGTCTCACCTGAAATGGAAACGCTTTCCCCATGTCTTTTTCGTCGTGACCCATCTATCTCAACTCTTAAGGCAAAATTTGCATCGGGCTGAGATTTAAACCTTTGAACATCCGCACTAATACGCACCACGCATTCTTCATTGTACCCTTCGCCCTCCCGAATCTCAGAAATTTTTTCTGTTCCGGCGATAAAACCATCATCGTAATAATTAAGCGTTTGTTGATGAAGTTCACAGTTTGTATTTCCGACAGTATCGGAGCATATTTCCAGTTGTGAGCTTGATAGCCTCTCCAATCCAGCTTTACTCATCGCGTCTTTTTTTGCAGCTAAGAAAGCTGCCGAAAAGCATGTCTCTTCACTGACAGACCTAGAATATGGATGCCTTCCCTCTGCGTTGAACCACTCAGCTTTAGCCGACAAGGAGATTAGAGTGCAGCCAAATGCCAAAAATCTACTGACCAACGATAAAGACAATTGCTGACCTCATATATTTGTAAAGTTGTTCAGTGCTATATTGATAAGGCTCAGACGCCGCGACAGAAATTGGTCTGTTCATAAACTTCAAAGCTCGCTGAGAGGTCACACCAAAGCTGATATTCTCAGGAATAAATCCATCCTCTTCAAGAATTTTCGTTTTGTTCAGTGTACCCGTTGTTATCCCAACAATTTGGCCATTTTTATTGAAAATTGGTCCACCTGAAGTTCCTGGATTTATTTTAGCAGTCATTTGAAACTCACCCTCTGCGCCATCAAAACCCAATGGATTGCTAACAATACCTGCAGTTATAGTTGGATGAAATGTGCCAAAAATTGACGACATTGGATATCCCATTACAAAGACCTCGGAGCCAGTCTCAGCAGTAACAAAGTCCTCAACACCCAACGAGTAGCCTGCAGGGTACGGTTCATCTAAAACCAGGATTGCTAAATCATCATTCTCGGCAAGAAAAACTTCTTTTACATTGCGAACCTCCCCCAGTCCGTTTCGGACAATCAAATATTCGGTGTCTTCAACAACGTGACGATTTGTAAGCACCCAATCGCCATCTTTTAGAACAACTCCACTGCCAGTAAAGACCTCCTTGTCCTCATTAATCATTATTCCTTCAGGTTCAGCCCTGGGCCCGAAAGCTTGACGGGGGGGCAATGGCGCCGCCCCGACATCAACTGCAATTTTTGGCTCTGGTTCAGCCTCCTGTTTCGGCGCGGCTTCCTCATTTGAAATTGCAATGGGTTCAGCTTCCATTTTTGGTTGGGGTTTTTTGGGTGGCTCTTGAATTTTCGGAAGAGCTGGCAAGGCCTCTAAATTGAGCCATGCGAGCATTTCGTCAGCTTTGATTGAGTTTCCCGCTTCTCTGTAAAGTCTCTCAGCCTCAATCCTCAATTCGGCAGCATAATCAAAATTAAGTTTTTCCCACTCAATCTCGGAATAAAGAGCCATTGTAGGGCCATCTTTTCCCTGCTTAATTAACGTTTCTTTGAGGATTGTTTCTGCATCATCGATTTTATTTTGCCGCAACAAAGCGGATGCAAACATTCTACCTGCTAAACTACTATTACGACTCGCGCGCATCGCCGATTTGAAAAGTTCTTCAGCGCGAGAATACAAAAGCTGTTCTGACATTACTGCCGCCAAGGTAAGTTTATTAGTCACGGCGTCCGGGTTTGCCTTCATGGCCTTTTCTGCCAAACTACGGGCTTCAGACAAATTCCCAAGCATTAGATTTGCTCTGGCCATGCCAGCGTTTGCGACGTCATCCATTTCTGTGGACGAAAATAAAATCTTTTCGAAATAGCTTTTTGCTTTTGATGGCCGTTCGAGCTCCAAGTAAATCATCCCCATCAGCATTTGGACATCTGGGGATAATTTTGATTTTCCTTTTTGCAGTGTCTTAAGTTCATCAAAAGCCTGCTCAATATTTTGCCTCTCAATCAAAAGCTGAATGTCTTCAGCTTTCTCACGCTGCGCCTCAGCCCCAGCTGTTTGCGCAAAAAACGCAAAAATAAAATTGAAAATCAAAAAAGAGTGTAAATAGCCAGCGCTCACAATAAATTCTCCCTTTTGAAATTCTTTTAAATAAAAATAAATATTGGCTCAGGCTGCGAACTAGGTCAACGTTGCACTTTGTTCCAAATATCTTGCCGAAATCTAATCCGATGAACAACAGCCACATCCCAAAATTTAGGTCATTTACTTTGCTGGCTCTGATGTGTCTTTACGCGTGTAAAACACCAACTTACACTGAGGTTTCTGAGCCGGGTAAAGCGGAAGCAATTAAGCCTGAAGTCCAATATTTCATTGCTGATAAGTTTGCTGCCGATAATTTGAACTGCATTGCAGTAGGCAAAGTGAGAAACAAACATACAGGCGATGATTTTGAAAACCTCGACCAAACTCTTTTGGTAAGGCGTTCACTTTTTGGTGTTCTAAGTGCAAAAAATTACGGAGATATTGAGTTGTCTCGTGTCGACCATGTTCTCAAAGAAAACGAAGCTGCGACCACTGCTGAAATTTTGAAGATATTAAATTGCGATGCGATGCTTTCTGCTGAAATCTTAGAATTTGAAAACAAATATTATGTCGCCTACTCAATCACGAGTGTTGAGTTAAAGACCGAGTTGACCGATAAATCAGGAAATACACTTTGGTCTGCCAGGCACAAAGCATCCAGCCATGAGGGGGCGGTCCCGCTTTCGCCCTTTTCAATTATATCCGGCACTTTTGTTGCCGCAACAAATCGTCAGGACGAAGTTGCTTTTCAAATGATTGACGCTGCTTCCCGCCGAATATTAAAAACTTTGCCAGATAGAAATGAAATCGACGTGGTTAACGAAATAATCAGCGAAATTCCAAAAGCAGACGGATTAAAAGTTTCATCAGCAAGCGACGAGGCGTTGGGTTTAAACCTCTCAGCGGAGGCACTCCTTGCCAAAGGTGCCTATGAGGATGCATTGGCGGAAGCGAGAGCAAATATAGCAGCAAATAGCGACGATGCGCATGCCTATTATGTTGCTGCCCGTGCATCACTCATGTCAGGCAAATATGATGAAGCAATAGACTTTAATCTAGCGGCTCTGGCCGAGGGCTTTGAAACAGCAGATGCATATTCCAGCCTAGGAATTGCATATCTTAAAATTGACAATCTACGATTTGCATCAGCCGCGATTGAAAAGGCCAAGCAACTTGAGCCGACGAGTGCTTATTTACACTATAACCTAGGAGTTGTAAGGGAGGCGGACCAGAAATTCTCTGCAGCAGCAAATGCATATTTTGATGCTGGGAACCTTTCCTTGAAGCAAAACGACTTGGATAGGCTCTATCGCAGCTTTTCATCTTTGAAAAAACTTGGTTCACGGAACGATGATGCTCAAAGAAGATATTTACAACTTGCCGCATCAATCAACAAAAGGGCCGGAAATTAAACTTTTCATCCGGTCATAGGAACTGCACCAGCACCCTGTCCGCGTCACCCTGTAACTCTGGTGTCTGGCTGCCGCTGGATTGCTTGATTACGTTTGTCTGCACATAGCTGTGCAACTCACCAGCGGTAATTTTATTGTCCTGGTTGGCGTCGGCCTCGCCTTCCATGCCCTTCATCAGGAAGTAGCTGAAAATACCGTGCTTTGCTTCTTCCAGTGGTTTAGCTGTCTGGTCACCAGCTGCTGCTGTCATTACTGTGAAGTTGTCAGGGACGGCTTGCTTCAGTGCCTTGATAGCGATAGGACGGCTGGCTATCAGCATATCAATGCCTCTTGTTGTGCCAGAGTAGCAGGTGTCTAGGAATACTGTTACTGAACGGGGGTTAGCCGCTGCAATGTCAGAGAACAATCGTTCCCTCGCAATTGCGGTATCATCCAATAACTCCGGTGCACCGTCATAGGGAAGCAAGTACGTCTGTTCACCATTGTCACTGGCCAGGCCATGGCCGGCGAAGAAGACATAGACATCAGACTGGTTCTCTTTCAGGCAAAGACTATCGCCAACTGAATGGCGGCCGGGGGTATTTAAGGATTTTACTTCTAGTTCGGTTAACACGTTCATTCTGCCTTTCTATCCCACCACCTGTCCCACCAAAATAAGTGCGCTGCAATGAGACAACATGAGATGGAATGAACAGAATATTCGGTTAACCAGCTGAAATAACTACCTTTAGTGTGTCACTATGAGACAATATGATACGTGCTGATTAAGTTAGATGGCGGAGGGGAAGGGATTCGAACCCCCGAAAGGAATTTCTTCCTTTAACGATTTAGCAAACCGCCGCCTTCAGCCACTCGGCCACCCCTCCGCCGGGGATTGCGCGCAATAGAGCCTCACAGCCCATTCTGCCCGCATCGAAGAATACACGGCGTATGCAGGCTCATTCCTAGCTTTGAAAATGAATGCTGTCAAATCTGAAATCAGCTGGTGCAGCGGTTTTACCACAGCTTTTGGGATCACTTTTCGAAGTGACTTGTGTTGACGGGCGAAGGTAGCATTCTCAACCGCACTGCATCGTCCTTAACCATCAAGTTTGGTGTGCAAAATCTGGTTCACCATACCCGGATTAGCCTGACCTCCGGACTGCTTCATCACCTGCCCAACAAAAAAGCCAAACAGCTTGTCCTTACCAGCGCGATATTCCGCAACCTTGTCCTCATTCTCTGCAATCACCGCGTCGATCAACGCCGCAATTGCGCCGCTATCAGAGACCTGCTTGAGACCTTTTTCCTCGACAATGCTGGCCGCATCCCCGCCAGTCTCGAACATAACGGCAAAGACATCCTTGGCGATCTTACCGGAAATTGTGCCATCACTGATCAATCCAACAAGTCCACCCAATCGCTCTGGAGTTATGTTACAATCAGCCAAGGTCTGGCCGGATTTATTAAGCGCGCCAAACAATTCTACCGTCATCCAGTTAGCGACAAGCTTGCGATCATGTCCCGCGCTTGCCACCTCATAGAACAACGCGGTTTCGCGCTCTTCGATGATGACCGCAGCATCATAGGCAGACAAACCATAGTCTCCTGTCAGACGGTCTTTGATCTGATCCGGCAGTTCCGGTAGGGCCGCGGCCAATTCGTTAACCTCGTCCTTCGGGATCACCAGAGGAAGCAGATCGGGATCGGGGAAATACCGGTAATCATGCGCATCCTCTTTCGAGCGCATCGTCCGAGTGGCGCCTGTGGTTGTATCGAACAGCCGCGTTTCCTGATCTATCTCGCCGCCATCCTCAATAATCTCGATCTGCCGTGTAACCTCGAAATCAATCGCTTGCTGAATAAAGCGTAATGAATTCAGATTCTTGGTTTCAGTTCTTGTGCCAAGCGCCTCTCCCGGTCGTCTGACTGACACATTCACATCTGCCCGCAACGATCCCTCTTCCATATTGCCGTCACATGTTCCCAGATAGCGCAGGATGGAGCGCAGCTTGCGCACATAGGCGGCCGCCTCGATCGATGAACGCATATCTGGCCGCGAGACGATCTCCATCAAGGCCACGCCGGTCCGGTTCAGATCGATGTAGCTCTTGCTCGGATGCTGGTCATGCATGGATTTTCCAGCATCCTGCTCGAGGTGCAGGCGTTCGATGCCGATATTACGGCTGCTGCCATCAGGCAGGTCAATACGGAGCGTTCCCTCACCGACAATCGGCTGTTTGAACTGGCTGATCTGATAACCTTGCGGCAGATCGGCGTAAAAATAGTTCTTCCGATCAAAAACGCTGACAAGATTGATCTCGGCGTTCAGGCCAAGACCTGTTCGTACCGCCTGACGCACGCATTCATGATTGATAACTGGCAACATTCCTGGCATCGCCGCATCAACGAGCGATACGTTCTGGTTGGGATCGGCGCCAAAAGTGGCAGACGCCCCCGAGAACAGCTTGGCATTGGAGGACACCTGAGCATGCACCTCCAATCCGATGACAACTTCCCAGTCGCCGGTCGCGCCGCTAACAAGATTGCTGGTCATGACACACCTCCTGCACGCCGTGGTGGATTTGCGACAAAACCAGCGGCATCTTCAAGCACCTGACCGGCAGCATATAGAGTTGCCTCGTCAAAAGGTCGGGCCAAAAGCTGTAGCCCGAGGGGAAGGCTGTCACCATTAATTCCAGCCGGCACTGCCATCCCGGGCAATCCAGCGAGATTGGCAGGAACCGTAAAGACGTCATTCAGGAAATTGGTCACCGGATCATCCACCTTGCGGCCAACGGGAAAGGCGGCGCTTGGCGTTGCCGGCGTCAAAATGGCATCAACATTTTCAAACGCCGTTTCGAAATCATTGCGGATCAACCTACGAACACGCTGCGCTTTAAGATAATACGCGTCATAGTAACCAGCGGACAGGACATAGGTTCCTATCATAATACGGCGTTGCACCTCCTCGCCAAAACCTTCGGCGCGAGTAAGCGCATACATCTCGTCCAGCGACTCCGCCTCAACACGCTTGCCGTAGCGCACTCCATCGTAACGCGCCAGATTTGACGATGCCTCGGCGGGTGCAATGATATAATAAGCGGGTAGCGCGTACTTGGTATGAGGCAGAGAAATATCGACCAATTCTGCCCCGGCAGCACGCAGCCAATCCTGTCCCTGCTGCCAGATGGTGACAACTTCGGGGTCCATGCCATCCAGTACATATTCAGCCGGAATGCCAATCTTCATGCCCCCAACGCCTCGTGTCAGTGCGGCAGACAGATCCTGCAACGGTACATCAGCCGAGGTTGAGTCTTTTGGATCAAATCCAGCCATCGCCTGCATCAGCAGCGCGTTGTCTGCAACATTCCGGCTGAATGGACCTGCCTGATCAAGTGAGCTGGCGAAGGCCACGATCCCCCAGCGCGAACAGCGGCCGTAGGTCGGCTTTAGACCAACAACACCGCAAAACGCGGCCGGCTGTCGGATTGAACCACCAGTGTCAGTCCCTGTTGCCAGCAGCGCCGACCGCGCCGCAACAGCAGCAGCCGAACCACCCGATGAGCCACCCGGCACAAGATCAGCACCGTCAGCAGTCTGCCATGGGTTGATTGCAGGTCCATAGGCACTTGTCTCATTCGCCGATCCCATGGCGAATTCATCGCAATTCAACTTGCCAAGCATGACACCACCCTCACGCCAAAGATTGGCCGTGACGGTGCTCTCATAAGTCGGGGTAAAGCCTGCCAGAATTTTGGAGCATGCAGTGCTGGTGTAGCCCGCCGTGCAGAACAAATCTTTCACGCCAATCGGAACGCCCTCAAGTAGACCAGCCTCACCCTTGGCGATTCTGGCATCCGAAGCGGCGGCCATCTCAAGCGCGTGTTCGGCGGTCAGCGCCACATAATTGTTCAGCCCAACTGTATCCTCTGCCGCCGCGATATAGGCCGAGGTAAGCTCGACCGCAGAAATCTCTCGTGTGTCCAGCGCAGAGCGTGCCTCGACAGCGCCGAGTTCAAGCATATCTGCCATTATTCAACCACCTTCGGCACAACAAAAAACCCGCCTGTTGACGCTGGAACATTGGCCAGCACCTCATCAATGCGATCACCGTCGGTCACGATATCTTCACGCATGGGCAAAGAATGGCCCGTAACACTTGCCAGCGGCTCGATATTTTCGGTGTCAACCTCGTTAAGTTCATCAACCCATAAGAGGATTCCGTTTAACTCGGTGGCTATTGCCTGCTGACGCTCATCCGGCACATGAATACGCGCCAGACGTGCGATTTTGGCAACTGTGGTCTTGTCAACAGGCATATCACTGTGCTTTTTGCTGTTATCGAAAATTTAACGTCAGCAATTATCATTCAGCATGCCGATCTGCAAGCTTAACCATATAAAATACGCTATTTCCGGTGGCCAACGCCTCCTAGGGCTCGATATTGGCAAAAAAACCATCGGTCTGGCGTTGTCCGACAAGAGCCTGGCCATTGCCTCGCCAGTGAAAATCCTGTGGCGCAGAAAATTTACCCCTGACGTTCACTCGATCTTTGAACTCGTCGACCAAGAGGAGGTTGGCGCAATGGTTCTTGGCTGGCCTGCAAACATGGATGGAAGTGTCGGCCCGCGCTGTGACTCGGTCCGTGACTTCGCCCATGCGATGATGCGAATACGCGACATTCCAGTGGTCTTTCAGGATGAGCGGCTCTCGACACAGGCGGTTGAGAGCGCCATGGTCGAGGCTGACATGACCCGGGTAAAACGCGCCCAGAGGCGTGACGCGCTGGCAGCGGTTTGGATCCTGCAATCAGCACTGGACCGACTGCATGATGACCAGATCACCCCCTCCCTGCCCAGCCCATGATTTTGGAGCATTTATCTGTGTCACTCGGCCGAATAGGACTGGACCAGCCATGGGGGTTTGACCTATAAGCTGATTTTCATGAACATTAAGACCAATACCCAACCTGCGGACGCTGTCTCGACACTGCAAGAGAGCGAGGCTGCGATGCTGCCGACACGGCATCTTCTTGGCATTGAGGGAATGAACCCTCTGGAAATCCACTCTTTGCTCGACCGCGGCGATCAATTCGCCGATGCGATGCAGCAATCCGGCGATGATCTAAGCCCGCTCAGTGATGTGTTGCAGGGCAAAACCATTATCAATCTGTTCTACGAGAACTCAACCCGAACACGCGTTTCCTTCGAACTTGCAGCAAAACGGCTGGGTGGGGCGGTACTGAACATCGCTCTTGCCGGATCATCGGTGAAAAAGGGCGAGACACTTCTGGACACGGCGACGACACTGAATGCGATGCATCCGCACATTCTTGTTGTGCGCCACAATTGCTCAGGCGCTGCGCGACTGCTCAGTCATCATGTTGATGCCGCGGTTATCAATGCAGGCGACGGCAGACATGAACACCCCACCCAAGCACTGCTTGATGCGCTAACGATCCGGCGCCGGGTCGGCCATATCGAGGGGCTGAAAATTGCCATCTGCGGCGATGTCGCAAACAGCCGCGTTGCACGCTCCAACATTCATCTGCTTGGCACGTTGGGGGCTGAGGTGCGTCTCGTCAGTCCAGCGACCCTGCTTCCCACCGGGATCGAGCAGATGGGTGTCAGCATTGCCACCGAGCTTGAAGAGGGTATCCGCGGTGCAGACATCGTGATGATGCTGCGCTTGCAGACAGAGCGAATGGCTGGCACAGAAACCCCGTCACAACGCGAATATTTTAACCTGTTTGGTCTTGATCGCTCAAAATTAATGCGGGCAGCACCCGATGCACTGATCATGCACCCAGGTCCGATGAATCGCGGCGTCGAAATTGACTCGGCGATGGCCGATGATGCGCATAAAAGCCTGATCCGCACACAGGTGGAAATGGGCGTTGCAACCCGTATGGCTTGCCTCGAGGCGATGGCCGACAAGCAGGCTGTTGAGGCTGAGACGCCGAAGGAAAGGCCATGACCGATATTCTGTTCAACAATGCTCGCTTGATTGACCCTTCGCAAAATTTGGATGCCAGTGGCCATCTTGCGATCACAGACAGGGTGATAACCGCCCTTGGATCAGGACAGCCTAACAGTAAAATAGCGAAAGCGGATAGGGTCATTGATTGCAACGGAGCCTGCTTGGCGCCCGGCCTTGTTGACATGCGAGTGCAGACTGCTGACCCCGGATCGGAGCATCTCGAGGATCTTGCCACCTTGCTGGACGCGGCCGCAGCGGGGGGTATTACCGGTCTCGGCTGCCTGCCAAACACGCAACCAGTCGTCGACAATGCAGCAATGATCGACTCGCTTGGTCTGCGGGCCTCTCGCGCTGCCGGACCGCGCTTGCACATATATGGTGCCGCAACCAAGGGCGTTGCCGGCACAGAGATGGCAGAACTTGGGCTGATGGCAGAAGCGGGTGCTGTGGCATTTACCAATGCGACGACTAGCATCGGTGATGCGCTGGTGATGCGCCGACTGCTTGCCTACGCCGGCATGCTCGACAAGCCAGTGATCCAGCATTGCGAAGATGCCAGCCTGGCGGCTGATGGCGAGATGAATGAGAGCGAGACCTCGACTCGCCTTGGGCTTATCGGTATTCCGGCGATTGCTGAGGCTGTGATCATCGAAAGGGACATCCAACTGATGCGACTCACGGGCGCTCGGTATCATGTAGCCCATCTGTCCACCAGAGCAGGAATAGATGCTGTGCGCAGAGCGAAAGCCGAGGGATTGCCTATTACGGCCGATACTGCGCCGCCGTATTTTCTGCTCAATGAAATTGCCGTCAGCAGCTATGACACCGCCTTCAAGCTGTCACCACCCCTGCGATCAGAGGATGACAGACAAGCAGTGATTGAAGCCATTGCAGATGGCACCATTGACGCAATTGCTTCGGACCATGTGCCGGTTGATGGCGATGCCAAAGCGCAACCATTTGGCCCTGCCCAACCAGGCGCATCCGGTTTGGACACGCTTCTGGCTCTGACCTTGACCCTTGTCCAGCAGAACCATATTTCTCTGCTGCGCGCATTTGAGGCATTGAGCCTCGCCCCTGCGACAATCCTCGATGTTACCGGCGGCACCTTGATGCCCGGCGCGGCAGCCGATATCATCATGGTCCGCCCCGATACCGGTTGGCTGGTGCGCGGTGCTAACTTTGTCTCGCTATCCAGGATAACACCATTTGAAGGTCAGCCCGTGCAAGGCCTTGTTGATGCAACCTATGTTGATGGTGTCTGCGTCTTTAATCGCCACGCATAAATAATGCTGTTGTGCGTCAATTCTTTGGCAGCATGTCAAACCGGCAAATCAGTATTTGGGTTGATGCGCGTTTTCAATGCTAAGGCGATGAGTTTATGGAAATGATCACAGAGTCCTATCTAACGGTGGCCATTATTGCCTATCTGGTTGGATCGATCCCCTTTGGCTTAATCCTTACAAAGATGGCCGGCAAAGGTGACATTAGGGCCTTAGGCAGCGGCAATATCGGTGCGACAAATGTTTTACGGACAGGTAGCAAAAAGCTAGCTGCCTTGACCTTATGTCTCGACGCTGGCAAAGGCGCAGCCATCACCCTTGTGATCGCGCTTTCTGGCACTCACATGGCGGTGGCGCTGGCTGGAATTGCTGTCACCTTCGGCCATTGCTTCCCGGTGTGGTTGCGGTTTCAGGGGGGCAAGGGCGTTGCCACAAGCCTTGCGGTGTTTGCTGCCTTTGACTGGCGTCTTGGTGTGCTGTTCTGCGTTGTCTGGCTGGGCACTGCCCTCGCCATGCGATTCTCCTCACTTGCCGCGCTTGGTGCGACAATGACTTGTGGCATTGCCAGCATTGTGTTGCAGCTGCCAGCACCAATAGCCATCGCAACGCTGGTGCTGACCGGATTGATCTGGACTCGTCACCATCAGAATATTGGGCGTCTTTTAAGTGGTACCGAGCCAAAGATTGGCAAGAAATAAGTGAAAATAACTCTTTTGAATTAACCTTTTGTTCATTTCTTTAACTTGTACAGATCAAATGGAAATGAGTAAAAAATGGCCTGCATTAGGCTGATCCGGACCCGCAACATCGGTCCTATGACCTATAGTTTGTTAATTAAGCGCTATGGGTCAGAGCATAAAGCCCTGCGGGCAATCCCAGAACTTGCGCGCCGCGGCGGTCGAAAACTTGAACCGGCGAGCCTCAAACTGGCTGAAGCGGAAATGGCGGCAAATGAGGCGGCAAATGCCACCTTTCTGTATCATGGAGTAGAGGACTATCCAGAGCGTCTCGATCAATTCGATGATGCGCCTGAGATAATTTCGGTCAAAGGCAACCAACATCTTTTGGCCCGTCCCGCCATCGCTATGGTCGGCGCGCGAAATGCCTCACTAAATGCCCTACGACACGTAGAAAAACTGGCTGGTGATCTCGGCAAGGAGGGCTATGTCATCACGTCTAGCCTAGCACGCGGGATTGCGGCTGCAACGCACCGGGGCGCACTCGCCACTGGCACCATTGCTGTGATTGCTAGCGGCATCGACACTTGTTACCCGCAAGAGAACAGTGAATTCCAGCAAATGATTGTGGAAACTGGACTGCTTGTTGCGGAAATGCCGCCCGGCACGCAACCAACCGCGCGACACTTCTCCGTTCGCAACCGAATCATCGCCAATCTGGCGCTGGTAGTGGTGGAGGTTGAAGCAGCGGCGCGCTCCGGGTCGCTGATCACGGCGCGTGAGGCAGCAGAGCGTGGCGGCGAGGTCAGGGCCATTCCCGGGTCTCCTCTCGTTCCACGATCAAGCGGTTGTAACATTTTGATACGGGACGGCGCAACATTGGCGCAGAACAGCGAAGACATCATTGAATGCCTGGCCCGTCCCATTAGGGCGGGTGTGCCCGCATTGGCCGAGTGAGAGGGGCCTGTTCCCCTTCCCGGATCAGAGGCTGAGATCGTCGATTGCCGCAAAGTAATCCTTGAAGGATTGGGCACAGAGCCAACCGATATTGATGATTTGGTCTGGTGGTGTGATGCGCCAACTGCCTGTGTCTAGGCTGCCCTGCTCGAGCTAGAACTCGCTGAAATAATCACCAGACATCACGGAAACCGGGTGTCAGAACTTGTTACATTGTAATTTTTTTTCACGAGAGTTTTGACAAATTCTCCTTAACGTACTATCGCATTCCCTTCATCAATCCCTGAGGAAGCGCATGAAACTCGTCATCGTTGAGTCCCCCGCCAAAGCCAAAACCATCAATCGTTACCTCGGTGACGACTACAAGGTGCTGGCGTCATATGGCCATGTCTGTGACCTGCCAAGCAAAGACGGCTCGGTAGTGCCAGATGATGATTTTGCGATGAAATGGCAAGTTTCAAGCGGTTCAGAGAAACATCTCAAGGAAATCAAATCTGCCCTGAAAACGGCAGACAAGCTGATTTTGGCAACTGACCCGGATCGTGAGGGTGAGGCCATTAGTTGGCATGTGCTGGAGCATCTCAAGGAAAAGAATCTTTTGAAGGGTAAGGACATTGAGCGCGTTGTTTTCAACGAAGTGACAAAAAATGCCATTTTGCAGGCGATGAACCAACCACGTGATCTCGACACAGAGCTGATTGACGCCTACCGCGCTCGCCGCGCTCTTGATTATCTGGTCGGGTTTTCCCTGTCACCCGTATTGTGGCGCAAACTGCCAGGATCACGTTCCGCCGGCCGCGTACAATCGGTTGCCCTTCGACTGATCTGTGAGCGTGAAGCAGAGATCGAGGCGTTTATCAGCCATGAATATTGGAGTGTGGAGGCCGAACTGGGGAAGGCCGATGGTCGCAATTTTAACGCCCGGCTGACCCATCTGGACGGCGAGAAGTTGGACAAGCTGAGCATAGGGAGCAAAGACAAGGCGTTGGCAGCGGTTGCAAAAATCGACAGCTGCGCGCTGTTCGTCAAGGATATTGAGACCAAACGCGTCCGCCGTAATCCGTCCCCGCCTTTTACCACCTCGACATTGCAGCAGGAAGCATCCCGGAAACTTGGTTTTTCCGCCAGCAGGACTATGCAAATTGCCCAAAAGCTCTATGAAGGTATCAACATTGGCAGTGAGACCACCGGTCTGATCACCTATATGCGAACTGATGGGGTTCAGCTTGGCACCGAGGCCGTCGCCACACTGCGTGATGATATTGGTACGCGCTATGGCGCGCGATATGTCCCAGAAAAACCACGTGTCTATAAGACAAAGGCCGCCAATGCCCAAGAGGCACATGAGGCCATCCGGCCAACCGATATCAGCCGGTCCCCCGACAAGATACGGTCCTATCTCGACCATGATCAGGCCCGCCTATATGAATTGATCTGGAAGAGAACCATCGCCAGCCAGATGCAATCAGCGGAGCTTGATCAGACTGGAATCGACATTGGTGATGTTGCGAGCAGCGTGACCTTGCGGGCAAATGGGCAGGTCATCGTCTTTGATGGCTTCATGTCAGTCTACCGTGAGAGTAAAGATGCAGCAGATGACCTAGACAAATCAACAGACGGTAATCAGGGCTCCAGTGGTGCCATTCTGCCAGAAATGTCTAAAGCTGAGGCGCTGGCAACTCGTAAAATTACTCCTGAACAGCATTTTACCCAGCCACCGCCCCGTTTCACTGATGCCAGCCTTGTCAAGCGGATGGAGGAGCTGGGCATTGGCCGGCCATCGACCTATGCGTCCATCATGCAGGTTCTGCAGACGCGAAACTATGTGATCAAGGACCGTAGCCGGTTTATCCCGGAAGATCGGGGGCGTCTTGTCTCAACCTTTTTGAATAATTTCTTTGACCGCTATGTCGAATATGATTTCACCGCCAAGCTGGAGAGTCAGTTGGATGAAGTATCAGCTGGCGAACTGGATTGGCGAAAGTTACTTGGCATCTTCTGGCGTGACTTCAAATCAGCCATTGATGGCACCACCGATCTGACAATCACCAATGTGCTGGATGTGTTGGACGAGGAGTTGGGACCGCACTTCTTCAAAAAGGGTGATGACGGCGCGCTAATTCGCACTTGTCCGAATTGTGATGGTGGCCGTCTTGGCCTTAAACTTGGCAAGTTTGGGGCATTTGTGGGTTGTTCAAACTATCCAGAATGCAAATTCACTCGTCAGCTTTCAAGTGGTGATGACGCCGACGAAGACAATGCACCTGTCGGTGACAAGAACATCGGTGACGATCCTGCTACCAGCCTGCCGATTTATCTGCGACGTGGGCCATATGGCCCCTATGTTCAGCTTGGGGATCCGGAAACAAAAAAGCCAAAACGTGCCTCTCTGCCGAAAGGGTTGTCGGCGGCTGATCTGGACCTGGAGCGTGCCATCGGTTTATTGGCTTTGCCACGCGATGTTGGTCCACATCCTGAAACCGGCGATTTGATCCAAGCTGGCCTAGGCCGCTTTGGCCCCTATCTGAAATATCAAGGCAGTTTCGCCAGCCTGCCGGCAGAGGATGATCTGCTAACAATTGGCTTGAACCGCGCTGTTGATCTACTTGCCGAGGCTGCCAAGAAAAAGGGCCGAGTGCTGGGCCAACATCCCAACGGCGGCGATGTTCATGTCAAAGCCGGACGCTATGGCGCCTATGTTGAACATAACAAGTTGCGGGCAACGCTTCCGAGGGGGAGCGACATTAGCGAAATGACACTTGAGGAAGCACTCCCGTTGCTCGCCGCGAAAGCTGCGAAGGCTCCGGCTCCCAAAAAAGCCACCACCAAAAAAGCGGCATCAAAAAAGACAGCCAAGAAGAAGGCCCCTAAAAAGAAAACTACGGGGAAAAAAGCCGCTACAAAAACGCCAGCTGCACCGAAGGCGAGCTAGTGGCAGAATGGGACAAGGTGAACGTTGATCTACCAGACGAAGCGGCAATAATCGAGTTTATAAACAGCTGCCCAACGCCGCCCTCGCCGCGCGATATTTCCCGCGCTTTCAAAGTGCCAGTTGAACAGCGGGCGCCTCTGCGGCGTTTGTTGCGCGAAATGGCTGAAGCTGGCAAAATCGACCGGCGCGAGGGTCGACGCGTTGCCACTTCGGACCAATTACCTGAGGTCACAGTTCTTGAGCTTGTGTCATTTGATGACAACGGTGATGGTCTCGCCAGACCCACCGTCAGCTATGAGGGTGATTTGCCGGAAATACGGGTGATTCTAAGTCGCAAGGCAGGGCGCGCACCCGCCATTGGCCAGACAATCCTTGCCCGCCTCGCCCGCACAGGACCAGCGCATTACGAGGCACGCATCATTCGCGTTCTGGAACGCCAGCAACAACGCCTATTTGGCGTTGTTGAGACGGCGGCCAAAGGGTTGATGCTGGTCCCAGCCGAACGCGGCAAGAGGCATCCGGTTAATTTGCAGTCATCGTCTGACTTCCCCTGTAACGCGGGTGATCTTGTCGAAGCTGAAATGGTGTCCTCGCGTGGCTATCTCGGCAAGACGGCACGAATTGTCCGCAATCTGGGCCCGGTTGACCAGAAAGGTGCCTTCAGCGCACTTGCCCTTGCCGAATTTGGTATTCGACATGTATTTCCTGAGACAGCCCTTGCCGAGTCCCGGGGGCTGCGGGTGCCGCCGGCAAAGGGCCGTAATGATCTGCGTGACATGCCGCTGGTCACAATTGATGGCGCCGATGCTCGTGATTTCGACGATGCCGTCTTTGCCGAACCGAATGATGATGGTGGCTGGCGCTTGGTGGTGGCGATTGCCGATGTTGCCCACTATGTGCGCCCGGGCTCTGCGTTGGATGAAGAGGCGCGTCGCCGTGGCAACTCGGTCTACCTGCCAGATCTGGTTGTGCCAATGCTGCCGGAAGGCATATCAAATGATTTATGCTCGCTTCGCCCTGATGAGGACCGCGCTGCGATGGTAGCCGAAATCGTCATCGACAAGATTGGTAATAGAACCGATTTCCATGTCTACCGCGCGCTGATCCGCTCGCACGCAAGGCTGACCTATGATCAGGTACAGTTGGTTTTTGAGGAGGCCATCGATGAAGCTGACGTTGGGGTTAGGCATGGCGTGTTGCACAATCTCTTTGGCGCATGGCGGGCTCTTGATCAGGCGCGACAGGCACGTGAACCGCTGGCACTAAATCTGAGAGAACGCCGGGTTGTGATGAATGAGGATGGCGAGGCCATCGCCATCAGTCAGCGCAGCCAGAGTGAGTCGCAGCGGCTGATTGAGGATTTCATGATTACCGCCAATGTCGCAGCTGCCGATAGCCTCATTGGCGCGCGCAAGCCATGTGTTTTCCGTGTTCATGACTCACCCGATCCAAAAAAGACAGACAGTTTGTTCGAACTGGCCACCATGATCGGCGCGCCTTTTGCCAAGGGACAGGTGTTGCGTCCCCGACAATTCAACAGCCTGCTTGTAAAGGTTGCCCACACATCAGATGAAATGATAGTTAATGAGGCCGTTTTACGGAGCCAGGCAAAAGCAGTATATAGCATTGATAATATTGGGCATTTTGGCCTGTCTTTGCGGAATTATGCGCATTTCACCTCGCCGATTAGACGCTATTCGGATTTGCTTGTACATCGAGCGTTGATTGACGCTGCCAATTTGAAAACGGCACCACGTGATGGATTGAATGGATTGCCGGACGAGCAAATTGCCGAAATCTGCATCCATATTTCTGAGACCGAGGCCAATGCTGCTGCCGCTGAGCGGCGTACCATCGACCGTTTTGTTGCCGCATTATTCACGACACGGCTGCGCGATGTTATCGAAGGGGTGATTGTCGGCATTACCGGTTTTGGTGCATTTGTCCGGCTTGAGGATGGTGTTGCGGACGGTTTTTTGCCTCTGGCCAGTCTGCCAGATGATTTCTATGATCTTGACGCGGCAGGACGATCCCTGACTGGGCGGCACAGTGGTTGGTGCTTCACCACTGGCACCGCACTGAAGGTTCAGGTCGATGAGGTCACACCAATAAGCGGCGGTATTCTGCTGCGCTGGATGGAGGGTGGCGCGGTGGTGGACAAAAAGAAACGCAAGGGCTCCTCCTCCCACCGGCAGGTCAAAAGACGCAAAGCTGGCGCGCATGGCAGCACCAGCGGTGCAAAGCGCAAAGGCGGGCGAAAAAGGCGCTGATCCTGACTTGACAAAAGCGGCATGATCGCGCAATTTGCGGCGGAATTCAGTCTTTTGAAGATCCGCACGGCGCGTAGCCCAGCTGTCCGGAGTTTCGGCCATTTTAAGGAGCAATAGCCATGGCAAAGCCAGCTACCCTGCAAATCCGGCTCGTCAGCACGGCCGACACAGGCTATTTTTATGTCACCAAGAAAAATCCCCGCACCAAGCCGGAAAAGCTTGAGGTGATGAAATATGATCCACGCGCACGCAAACATGTGCTTTTTCGTGAAGCCAAAATTAAATAGACGGCACCCCTGCACCTAAATGCTGGGCTTGTCTGTCGATAAGAATTACATTCACGCCGCGATCCTATCGGATGGTGGCGACGTTGTTTGTGACTATCAATCCCCAACGCCCACCGACAGCTATCGTGACTGCCTGTTGGCGATCAGCAACAGTGTGGCCGAGCTGGAAAAGCTAGCGACGGCACCCGGACTCACGGGTATAGCGCTACCCGGTGTCATGCTTGATGACGTTATCCAGAACACGCCGATTGGCTGGCTCTATGGCAAGCCTATCAAACAGGATTTACAGGCCAGCCTCGGGCGTGAAATCGTTGTCTCGGGCTATGGCGCCTCCTTTACTCTCTATGAGGCATTGCATGGCGCCGGGCGAGGTGCTGAAACGGTGTTTGGCATGCATATCGATGCGACGTGCACCGGTGGTTTTGTCGCTAACAGGCGCATGCTTACTGGTGCCAATGGCATCGCTGGAAATTGGGCGCATTTACCGCTTCCCGCCCCGGTCCCCTATGAATTGGACGGTCATGATTGCTGGTGCGGGCGCAACGGTTGTATGGAGACATTTGTTTCGGCTGAGGGTGTCGAGCAGGATTACTTCAAAATCACTGAAAGCCGGGCCAGTGCCAGTGCCATTGCCAGCGCTGCAGCGAACAGTGATATTGTCGCCGAAAGCACGCTGCAGGTGCTTGAGGACCGGCTCGGACGGGCCACTTCCGCCCTGATCACGATAATCGACCCTGACGTGATCGTCATCGGCGGCATGTTGGCAGAGATGCAACGGCTTTACCGCACAGTGCCAAGCAAATGGCCAGGCTATGTCACGGCACGCAAACCAGTAACGCGTCTGGTGCCCGCGCAATGCGGAACCAAAGCAGCGGCAGCCGGAGCCGCTTTACTGGCGCAAATGAATTAATAGGAGTGCCTGTTAACGACAGACAGTTTCTTCGATATCCTCAATCCGAGTGAGGTCAGCTGCGATGCTGAAATCGCCGTAATCAATAACATAATTGCGGACAACCCCATTTGGCTGCATAGAGAATTTTATCTCATATTCAGGCTCCGCCGTCGTCGCTGATGGCTTGAAATACGCCACCTGAATGGGCCAAAAACCATCTTCGCGTAATCTACCAAGGTCTATGGCATCATCTTCCGCCTGCCAGCCGCCAACGACTGTACTCGTTGTCATCAACGCATCATCGGGCTCGCCGCCGGTAAAAATCGTAGCAGCCATCATCGTCTTACCGCTGTCGGCAGCATCAATGATGCTCTCAAGATGGCGCACCGGAAAATAAGTGCCCTCAGGCAATTCCAGTTCGACCTCGGGTTCAAGTGAGAAAAAAGCGCTGCCATTGTATGTGGAGGACAGATCGGCAAACCCCCCAAAATCCTTGCGTCCAAGAAATGTGCTGTCTTCGGTCACGTCAAAGCTGAATTTATCGCCGCTATCAGCTTCCCACGACTCAAAATGTGAGAGAATCCGGTCACTGCCACCATTATCATTGATAAATTCGATCATGTAGTCCTCGACAGAAACCCATCCATCGCAATCACGCTCAACGACAAAAGCCGATCTGCCTACGACATTGACGATGTTTGAGTTTTGCACACGATCGCCAAGACGCATCTCGTAAAATGCCTTGTGCGCCGAGATACCACCGGCGTTGGCCAGTTGCGTTGTCGCCACAAAGCCAACAACGGCGATAGACAGCAAACAGTTTTTATTTGTCAGTTTCATTGATACGACCCTTTTAAACTACTCTGGAAATATGGCTGGAAATTGCCCTTTTCAATAGGTTTGCCTTCACCTGTAACAAATTTTCCTCTATACCTCCGACATTCCAAAGCGAACGCAGGTTACGAGAACAGCGGTAAATATGTCACGCAACCCAGAATCCATAAGCACCACCACACCAAAAACAAACGAGCCAATCACCACCACAGAGGCGCTCAACGCCGTTATGGAACGCTTTCGGTCAGCGTCCTTTCTGGCAGTGGATACTGAATTCATGCGGGAGAAAACATATTACCCGCAGCTTTGCCTGATCCAGATCAGCGATGGTGACGAAGCGGTCTGTATTGATCCTTTGGCAAAAGGCCTGGAGCTAGGGAAGCTCTGGGAGTTGATGCGTAATAAGGACATCGTCAAAGTGTTTCATGCGGCGCATCAAGACCTTGAGATTTTCATGAATTTGATGGGAGATCTGCCCTGCCCCGTCTATGATACGCAAATCGCTGCAATGGTTATGGGTCACGGTGACCAGGTTGGCTATGACAAGTTGGTCAAGGCCGTTCTTGACCATGATATCGACAAAACATCCCGTTTTACCGACTGGTCAAAGCGCCCCCTCAGTGTCCGGCAGATTGTCTATGCGTTGGATGATGTGATTTTTCTGGCGCAATTGTACCCGATCATCATTGACCGGCTGGATAAACAGGGACGGGTCGCTTGGCTGGCAGATGAATTTGACCGGCTTGCCAGTCCGGATACCTACCGGACAACACCGGAGGATGCCTGGAAACGCATCAAGATTCGCCATATGAAGCCTCTAGCCATGCTCCGACTAATGCATCTTGCCGCCTGGCGCGAGCGTGAGGCGCAGGCGCGGAATCTGCCACGCAACCGTATTGTTCGCGATGAAACTTTGATTGATCTGGCTGGCAGCAACCCCGAGACTCGCAGCGCCTTCTCCAAGATCAGGAATTTTCCTGGCGGCACCGATGGCAAGTTGATTGATCCAGTTCTCAAGGTTCTTGCAAAGACAGCAACACAATCGCTGGATGATGTCCCTGTGTGGGACAATGGCAAAAGACCGAAACGACCACCCGTTGCCATTATGGAGTTACTTCGCGTTCTTCTAAAACATGTTACCGACCATCATGGCATAGCACCGCGCCTGATTGCCTCGGCAGATGATCTGGAAGCTTTGGCACTGGATGACAATGCTTCGATCCGAGCGCTCGATGGTTGGAGGCGTGATATTTTTGGGACGCCAGCCTTGAAGCTGAAAAACGGCAAGACCGCAATTGCCATCGAGAACAAAAAAATCAAGCTGATAGACTTATAGAGAACACCCACAAATTCTTATTGCGGCGGCTTGTCCTCGATGAAATCATCCTGACCCGGTTCCATGACAGATCTGGCCAGTGACAATGTGATCTGACTTCTGTTGGCCAATGACAGACGGTCCATCTTGACCACAACATCACGCGCCGCAGCAAATGAACGTTCCATCCGGGCGACAAGATAATGGATCACATTTTCGGGCGCATATAGTTGCCGTTCGACAAAATTCTTGTGCAACAAAGCATGCAGAAGCTTGTCATCAGGTTCCTCAATCATCGCCAGATTGACAGCCCGCATCCGCGAAGCAAGATCGGGAAGCTGCCAAGCCAGTCTGGCCACCGGCTCAGTGCTGATGATCAACACCGAACCACCGATATCGCGGGTGTGATTAAAGAGATGAAACAATCCCGTCTCACTCGGTGAATCGCTGTCAAGATCAAGGACGAAATGGAG
>CACCQD010000025.1:7500-25504 GCA_902547925.1 uncultured SAR116 cluster alpha proteobacterium
TCCTCGTTCGGCATGCGGCGACATCCGATCAGTGGATATAATGCCATGCACCGAGGCGTTGATTTCAGTGCGCCAACGGGCACACCTATCATTGCGGCGGGAAGTGGTACAATCAAGAAGGCTGGCTGGCTGGGAAGCTATGGACGCTATGTTCAGATCAGACATAACGGCACCTATTCCACAGCCTATGCCCATATGTCTCGCATTGCCAAGGGAATCACCCCGGGTGCCCGTGTCCAGCAGGGACAGGTCATCGGCTATGTCGGGTCTTCCGGCCGCTCAACCGGGCCGCATCTGCATTACGAGATTCTGGTGAACAACCGCAAGGTAAATCCACTAACTGTCAGCCTGCCTACCGGCGAGAAAATTGACCCCTCACTCCTTCCTGTCTTTAAGCGGACAGTGGGGCTCGTCAATAACGAGGTCATGTCAAATGGTGCCCTTCGTTATGTGGCCAATGATCTAACCCTTCTGGACGAATAGAGATGTGCCTGAAAGGCCAGATATAGCAATGTCTCACATATTCCCCATTTCCCAGCTGTGGCGGTATCCGGTAAAGGGTCTGCCCGGGCAGCAGCTGACGAGGGCGCATCTGGCGACCGGCGCTCATTTTCCCGGTGACAGAAAATATGCCATCGGTGCCGGCAACGCGAAAATTGATGATGGCATCTGGCGTAAAAAGGCCTATTTCTTGCAGCTGATGAGCCATGAAGCGCTTGCCGGTATCGATTGTGATTTCGACACGGATCAGAAGGGGGAGAGGATCATTTTAAGCCGCAATGGCGAGCAGCTGGTAAACGCCGATATGCAAAGTGATGCAGGGCGTAAGGCTGTTGCCGCTTTTTTTGATCAGCTTCTCGATGAACAGTTGCAAGGGCCAACAAAGATGGTGTGCCTTGATGAAGGTGCCTTCACAGATACGCAAGCGCCCATGATTTCGTTGGGAGGGTCTGCCTCACTAGCTGGCTTTGCCGATTTGACTGGCACCACGCCCGACTCACGGCGGTTTCGCCTGAACATCATTGTTGAGACAACCACCCCATTTGAGGAGGCGTCACTCATTGGCAAGACGCTCGCCGTTGGTGATGTGCGGCTTGATGTGGTTGATCCGGTTGGGCGTTGCGCGGCAATTGATGTCGATCCCCAAACTGCCAAACGTGGGCCCCACTGTCTGCCACTCATGAAACAAATGCTTGGCCACACCGACCTTGGCATCTTTACCGTGGTGGCACATGGCGGCATGCTCAGCACGGATGACGGATTTTCCGTTCTTCCCTGATCACCGGGCGACAACAGGCACTATCACGCAGACAATCAGGCTGAGGCTGAATCCTGTTCTTCCTGAACAGCCTCCGCTAATTCGGCCGGGCTCAGCTTGACAACTTCAGCATCATCCTTGGCAGAGTCACCCTTGGCAGCGTCACCAGGATCATCCGTGGCAGAATCATCCTTAATAGGCTTGTCCGTGTCAGAACCCCCCTCAGCCTTATCTGCCTCACCGGCAATTTCAGGCTGGCTGTCGCCGGTGTCAGCTGACTCTACCTGTGGCTTGTTGCGTTGCTGGCCGGATTGTTCGCTGGGCGCATCATTCTGTCGCCGCGCCTCAGCAGCACCCACGGCAGCTTGATGCAATCTGAAATAATGGTCGGCAAACTGACTATAGGCCTCAGCCGAAATACGCTCACCTGAGGATGACGCATCATGCGCCAGAGCCGTATATTTTTCATACAGCTGCTGCGCGTTGCCGCGAAGTTTTACATCTGGACCATTGGATTCATAAGAGGTGTTCCGGTTGGGCACATGTGGTTGGCCACCACCATTCCCACGACGACCGCGACCACGGCCACGTTTAGCATTCTGAGGTTGTCTCATAAACTTTGCTACCAGTTATCATAATTAGACCGCATGCAAGAGCCTGCGAAAGGCACATTCCTTGGATACGGCTGGTTGTCCCGCTTTTTTGGGATACTGCGCTAGCGCCACGTAAAGACGTACTTCGCCTAAGCGTTGTATAAGCATAACCACTCGCCATCCCAGATATCAAGCAAAAATTGTCAGGTACCGGGCATTTTAGCCTCAGACGCCCTGTCAGGACCGTCGTGAGAACACAAGACAGCGCTGTGTGCCAGACAAATCGGCGAAGACACCGGCAGCAGAAAATCCGGCAGCGCCGGCAAGCGCCGTCACGTCAGCTTCCTGACTATCACCAATTTCAACGAAGATCCTGCCCTGCGTGGACAACAGCTTGGCCATTTCCGGCATCAGCACACGCCAGCAATCGAGACCGTCCTGCCCGCCATCAAGGGCCAGCAACGGTTCGTGCAACGCAACCTCGGAACTGAGGGTGGAGATCTGCGCCGACGGGATGTAGGGCGGGTTGCTGAGAATGATATCGAAGCTTCCAAGCCGCTCCAAACTGGTTTTAAAGTCGGCAACAGAAAAGACCGCACGATCATCCAGACCAAGAACGCCGGCATTATGCGCCGCCATCTCGATGGCATCAGGATTGATATCAATGCCAACACCCGTTGCCATGGTCAGCTCCGACAGACAAGCCAGCAGCAAACAGCCGCTTCCAGTTCCCATATCAAGGAGCCGCAGATTTTCCTCACCGGCAACGCTAGGATGATCCAGTCCGAAGGCGACCGCTCGCTCAACAAGGATTTCAGAATCAGGGCGCGGGTCAAGTGTGGCAGCAGACAGTTCAAAATTGAGCGACCAGAATTCCCGCCACCCACGGATCCGGCTGACCGGTTCACCAGCAAGCCGCCGCTGGATATATGTCTGAAACAGACTGTCAAGGTCATTGGTCCAGCTGTTTATATCCTCGTGAGGCAGAACCGCGTCGTCACGCCCCAAAGCAAAGCCCAACAACAGACGCGCATCCTGCCGCGCACTGACAATGCCAGCCTGTGCCAAAGCGGCCGCAGCCGGCCCGAGAATCGTCCGCGCTTCGGTGGTCATACGCACCTCACTTCACCACAGATTTTCATGCCAGATGACAGGTCTCACCCCACCTGCTAATCGACACCCTCGGCTAGGCGCCGCGCCTGATCCTCAGCAATCAGTGCCTCAATCACCTCGTCAAGCGCCTCGCCGGCGACGACCCTGTCGAGTTTATAGAGGGTCAGATTGATCCTGTGGTCGGTCACACGCCCCTGCGGAAAATTATAGGTTCTGATCCGCTCTGAGCGGTCACCAGAGCCGACCTGCCCCTTGCGTGATGCTGCGCGTTCAGCCTCTATTCTCGCGCGTTCTGCATCGTAAATGCGGGCTCTGAGGATTTTCATCGCCTTGGCCCGGTTCTTATGCTGCGATTTTTCATCCTGCTGGCTGACCACAATGCCTGTTGGCAAATGTGTAATGCGCACCGCCGAGTCGGTGGTGTTGACCGACTGCCCACCTGGTCCGGATGCGCGAAAAACGTCAATGCGCAGATCCGTCTCAACAATATCGATGTCAACATCCTCAGCCTCGGGCAACACAGCCACCGTTGCCGCCGACGTGTGAATACGGCCGCCGGTTTCTGTTTCGGGAACACGTTGGACCCGATGCGCCCCGGACTCAAATTTCAGCCTTGCAAAGACATCTGAGCCCACAATTGTGGCGGTGGCCTCTTTGTAGCCGCCAATGCCGGTCTCAGACACTTCCATCACCTCGAACTTCCAGCCGTGCTTTGCTGCAAATCTCTGATACATGGAAAACAGATCAGCGGCAAACAATGCAGCCTCATCACCGCCCGTGCCAGCACGCACCTCTAGAATTGCATTGCGCGAATCATCCTTGTCCTTGGGCAGCAACAGCAATTGCAGCTTGTCCTGCTCGGCGGGAAGTTGGTCCGAGAGCTCGTCAAGCTCGACGCGTGCCATCTCCGCCATCTCAGCATCATCGCAAGCCTCATCAACCATCATCTGGGCATCGGCAATTTCCGTTGTCAGGCGGTTGACGAGTTCAATCTGTTCACAAACAGGGCGCAACTCGGCCAATTCACGCGACAGATTGGCCATTTCGGCAGGGGTCATTTCAGCGGCCTGTGACAAACGCTCCTCAACCTCCGCACGTCGTTCCAGCACCTTGTCCATCGTTGAGTCGAGGCTCATGGCCACATTCCTCTCATTCACATAAAAGCGGGCTAGCGCCGCTGCAGGCGGTTGGCGATTGCGGCGGCAAGGCCGGCTTGTGCCAGCTCTTCCTGGTTACCTTCGCGCAGATCGCGCAATTGCACAGTGCCGTCGTCGATTTCGGCCCCGCCGACGATCGCGGCAAACCCAACCCCGGCACGGTCAATTTTCTTCATCTTCTTGCCCACATTTCCACCGACGGGGATGTCGACCGAGAGACCAGAGGTCCGCAATTCCTCGGCGATGCGAAACACAATAACCTCTGCCGCCGGCTCTGCCGCGATGACGGCGATATCAGGCACCGCCAGATCATCGGCACCAACAAGCATGGCAAGCCGCTCAATGCCAGCAGCCCAACCGACGCCAGCAATCGCTGGTCCGCCAAGCATCTCGCTGAGGCCATCATAGCGACCACCACCCAGAACGGTGCCCTGCGCACCAAGGGCATCGGTGATGAATTCAAAGGCGCTGTGACAGTAGTAATCAAGCCCGCGCACAAGTAATGGGTCAAATTTCCAGCCAATGCCACCGGCATCCAAGGCCGCGGTGACAGCCGTAAAATGGGCTTTTGAGGCGTCATTCAGATGATCTTGCAACCGTGGTGCGGTTTGTAAAATCTCACAGTCACGGACGTCTTTGGAGTCCAGTATACGCAATGGATTGACACTCAGTCGCGCTTTGCTGTCCGCCGAAAGATCAGCCTCATGGTCACTCAAGAACGCGACAAGGGCACTACGATATGCAAGGCGGCTTTCGGCATCACCGAGCGAATTCAGGTGAAGCACGCAGCGGTCAAGAACGCCAAGATCCCGCAGTACGCGGGCACCGCAGGCAATGATTTCAGCATCTGCCAATGGTTCAAAAGGGCCAAGATATTCGATCCCGATCTGATGGAATTGACGCATCCTGCCCTTCTGGGGACGTTCATAGCGAAACATCGGGCCCGCATAGAAATATTTGAGTGGTAAAGACTGGGTCAAGCCATTGGAGATCATTGCCCGCACAACACCCGCAGTGTTTTCCGGGCGCAAGGTCAGGGTCTCACCGCCACGATCGGTGAAGTTATAAGTCTCCTTGGTGACGACATCACTGCTGTCGCCAAGTGGCCGCGAAAACACCTCAGAGAATTCGAATATGGGCGTTGCCATTTCCTGAAACCCATATTTGGCGGACGCATGCCTTGCCGCGTCAATGACCTTGCGATGTGCAGCCATGGCTGAGGGCAGGAGGTCGCTGGTTCCCCTTGCAGGCCGCAAACGTGACATGATCACAAAGTCTCCACTGCGCCCTTGGAACGCATTTTTTCCTGTTGGATTTCGGCGGCCTTCTCCGCCTTGATTTTGTCTGCACGCTCCTCGACCATGCCGACGATATGCTCCACTAAATCCTCATTGGACAGCCGATGATCCGCAAGCCCCGACACATAAATCTGATGCGTGCCCTTGCCGCCGCCAGTAAGACCAATATCGGTTTCTCGGGCCTCACCGGGACCGTTTACAACGCAGCCGATGATCGACACGGAAATCGGCTCATTTATGTGTTGCAGCCGGTCCTCAATAATTTGCACTGTCTCAATCACATTGAACTGCTGGCGCGCACATGACGGGCAGGAAATGACCGTCACACCACGCCGACGCAACCCAAGTGATTTGAGCATTTCATAGGCTGCTTTTACTTCCTCAGTGGGTTCAGCGGAGAGCGACACGCGCACCGTATCCCCAATCCCAGCCCATAGCAGATTACCAAGGCCGATGGCAGATTTTACCGTGCCAGCCCGTAGGCCGCCAGCCTCTGTAATGCCAATGTGCAGGGGGCAATCAATGGCCTCAGCCAGCTGTTGATACGCACCGACCGCCAAAAAAACATCCGAGGCCTTTACCGAGATTTTGAACTCGTGAAAATCATTGTCCTGCAAAATCCGGGCATGGTCGAGTGCCGACTCAACCAATGCATCTGGACAGGGCTCGGCATATTTTTCAAGAAGGTGACGCTCCAGCGATCCCGCGTTGACACCAATGCGCATGGAACATCCATGATCACACGCGGCCTTGATCACCTCACGAACCCGCTCGGCCTTGCCGATGTTGCCAGGATTGATCCGCAAGCAGGCGGCACCCGCCTCGGCCGCCTCAATGGCACGCCGGTAATGAAAGTGAATGTCGGCGACAATGGGAACCGGGCTGTTCTTACAGATTGTTCGGAGCGCGGTGGTACTTTCCTCGTCCGGACAAGACACCCGCACGATGTCGGCACCCCCCTCGGCGGCAGCGTTTATCTGCACGATTGTCGCCTCTGCATCCGTGGTGAGCGTGTTGGTCATGGTCTGGACCGAGATCGGCGCATCACCACCGACTGGCACATTGCCAACCATGATCTGCCGACATTGCCGGCGCTCAATTGTGCGATAGGCGCGGTATGCGTAAGACAAATCTCACTCCAGAGCAGACGGTTTCAAGTCAGAATTCGCACGAGGGGCAGAAATCGTCATCAATTGGGTATATCTATAACCGCTCACGCCTGAAATTGCCACAGCAACAGGGTGGCAATCGAAATTTGTATGCTGATTATCGTTATCTTAATTGTCGTTATCACCGTGCTCAGGCTGGAGCTTGGCTTTCAACCCACTGATAACCAGAGGCAGATCTCTGACGATCTCACCAGTGTCACCGACTTTCCTGACCGTGCCGTCATTAAACACAACCTCCAGCCCACCGGCATTTCCGGTACTCAAATAGAGGCTGTCACTGATATCAATAAGGTAGGTGTCACCCGCACGCATCAGTCTTGTCATCACCGCTTCGCCATCATTTCTGACGATCTCTACCCAACTCGAAGCGCGCGCCCTTAACGTCACTTCATTTGCTGGGTCACGCTGATTGGCGATCGCTGATCCACGATCTGGCAGCAACTCCCGCGTAATCTCGCCACCCGTAAGCGGTACTTCATTGGCAACATTTGTACTTGCACTGATCGTTTGGACCTCTTCGCTGAGCGATGGAGCCGTTTGCTCACCTGTCTCACTCCCTGCCAACCCTTCAGCAGCGACGGGGGCAATCTGGGCCAGATCCGCCTCGACCATCACATCCCTGGCCCCGGCAGTGGCGGTGACAATGGAAGTGGAACTGGCAGGTGCCATCGGTAACGCCTCCCCAGCATCTGTGCCCACATCGGCAAGATTGACGCTGTCTTCCTGCGTGTCGTCTATCAACGCCACATCAACAAAATTATCTGGCTGGACCTCACTTTGAACGATTTCAACCTCTGGCAGGGCATCACCGTCACCCTCTTCATCGAGACTCACAATCTGATCAAGGCGCGCATCAGCACCACCGCCAAGAGCCCCGCTTTCGGTCATTGTGCTCTCAATTTCAGGAGTTACCTCAGCAGTTTGTGCGCTTTCGGTCAGCACATCTTCAATCGTCTGTGGCCGGTCCATGAGATACCAACCTGTGTAGCCACCGATCACCACCAAAACCGCAATTGACGCAGCCAGCGCACCTGAGCTTCGTGGGCGCTGATCACCGAGCGGAAATCGATAGGATGGGGTCGCGGCTCCCTCCTCAAGCTGGGCGAAATATGCCGTGACCAATGAGGCACCGGCCTTTGGCTCAATCCCAACAGCAGCACTATAGCTCCGGATGTAACCAGCGACATAGGTTGGCGATGGCAGTGCGCCAAACTCACCCGCCTCAAGCATCTTAACAAAATCTTTGGAGATCCGAATCGTGTGCGATATGTCAGCAACACTCATACCCGAGTCGAGGCGTGCGGCACGCAGCGTTGCACCAATAGCCTTACCGCTATCGTGCTTTTCCTTAATGACGTTACCTTGCGGCGTGGATCGCTTCATCGCCACTCTCTAACCAATGTCAATATCTGCAATGCCTTAACATTAGCAAAAAGTGCGTATAATGCAACAATATCCTATCAAAACTTAATAGTTAGATGGATTTCTTAAAGCATTGAGGACAGTTCTACCTGCAACTTGGCCTCAAAGGGCTAAAAATCGGGCAACCATTTGCACACCGCGGTGAACGCTAGTCTTTGTCCAACCCGTAGGCTGTGTGCAGGCTTCGGACCGCCAGCTCTGTATATTCTGAGGATATCAACACTGATATCTTGATCTCAGATGTTGAGATGACCTGCAGATTGATGCCCTTTTCGGCAAGTGTCTCAAACATGGTCTTTGCGACACCCGGCTGTGAGCGCATCGCCATACCCACAACAGAAATCTTGGTCACATTTTGGGTTGAATCGATGCCCGAAAATCCAAGTGTTCCCTTGTTCTTTTCAATGATTCTAACCGCCTTTTCCATATCCACCCGGCCAAGCGAAAAAGTGATGTCAGTCTTTTTGGTATCCGTTGACGCGCTTTGGACAATCATATCGACATTGACATGCTGGTCTGCCAGCTGGCCGAAAACGCCAGCCGCAATTCCAGGCTGGTCGGGAAGGCCCTGAATGGTGATTTTGGCCTCGTCAGGGCTGTAAGCGATTCCGCTGATTTTTTCCTGTTCCACAATCGAATCCTCATCGACAACAAAAGTTCCCGGCGCGTCACTGAAGCTCGAGCGCACCTGTAAATTTACATTGTGGCGCATAGCCATGACAACCGAACGAGTCTGCAACACCTTCGCGCCCAATGACGCCATCTCCAGCATTTCCTCAAAAGTTACGCTGTCTAGCTTGTGTGCCTTCGGACAAATGCGCGGATCAGTTGTGTAAACCCCGTCAACATCGGTGTATATGTCGCAGCGATCGGCCTCCAGCGCAGCCGCCAGCGCTACGGCCGAAGTGTCGGAGCCACCCCGGCCAAGCGTGGTAATCCGGCCATCGGGAGCGATTCCCTGAAAGCCGGCGACAACCGCCACCTGACAAGACGCAAGCCTTTCACGCATGAGGGCAGTGTCGATATCCATGATGCGCGCAGCCCCGTGAATCTCATCTGTCTTTAGCGGCATCTGCCAACCAAGCCAGGACCGCGCATCAATGCCAATATTCTGCAACGCAATGGACAGCAGGCCGACCGTAACCTGCTCACCCGTAGCAACAATAGTATCATATTCACGCGCATCGTGAAGTGGCCCGATTTCACGCGCCCACGCAACCAGTTGGTTAGTTGTACCCGCCATCGCCGAGACAACGACCGCTACCTGATGGCCCTGATTGACCTCTGCCTTTACACGCAGCGCAACATTGCGAATGCGGTCAAGGTCGGCAACCGATGTGCCGCCAAATTTTTGAACAATGAGTGCCATTATGTCGTATGTTAAATTGCTGGTTTAGATCCTAAACTGCAGCAGTCATAGCGATAACAGTGCCTCGGGGCAAGTCCATGAAAACCACAGCAGATCAAAATGAAATCGCCAATTTTGCAGCGATGTCTGAAAAATGGTGGGACGAGCGTGGCCCGATGGCCCCTCTGCACAGATTTGCGCCCGTCCGTATTGATTACATTCTACAGAGCGTGCGCCGCCGGAACCAGAAAAATCCCCCAGATGAAATGGCCATGGGGCAGGCACCGTTGGCCGGCCTGCGCGTTCTTGATATCGGGTGTGGCGGCGGCATTCTGGCGGAGCCAATGGCGCGGCTGGCCGCCGACGTCACCGCCATTGACGCCACCGCTGAGGCCATCGAGACTGCGAAGGCGCATCTAGCTTTGGGCCAGCTTGTGGTTGACTATCGATGCTCCACCGCCGAGGAACTGGCGGTGGAGAGTGACCGGGACAAGGACAAATTTGATCTGATCTACGCATCTGAAGTGATCGAGCATGTCACTGACAGACAGTTATTTGCCGAGGCCATCGCCGCGATGCTGGCGCCGAATGGTACTGTCGTTATCACCACGATCAACCGCACCCTGCCAGCACTTGCATTCGCAAAAGTCGCTTTGGAATATGTCGTCAGACTGGTGCCTGCTGGAACACATGACCCGAAGAAATTTGTCAAACCTGCTGAATTGCGCGCCGAGTTTGGGGCGGTCGGTATCGTATTTGATGATTTGACCGGTTTCGTGCCAACTCTCGCCGGCGGCTTCAGGCAATCGGGAAATCTCAGCATAAATTATGGAGCCAGTGGAGGATGGGGGTAATCCAGGGAGACATGCCACGCGTCAAGGCGAAGCGAGCGCTCGTGGGTTGTTCAATCATTCATCCCACTTATTCTTTCCAATTACCCGGTCTGATTATTCTGTCCAGCTATCCTGTCTAGTTATCTTGCGGCAACCAAGGCATCTGCAAGATCTCGATGCCCTCCTCATCCAGTTGCTCGCGCTCGGTCTCGCTCACCTCACCGTAAATGCCTTCCGGCTCAGCCTCGCCATAATGGATTTTGCGCGCTTCCTCGGCAAAATCACCGCCCACATCGCGACAATTTTCTTTGATTTTGGCTTGCAGATTGCGCATCTCAACCACCAACTCACGCATTTTGACCATCGCCTCAGCGGGCATGCCGCTGCCAGAAACCGAAACAGGCGGTGGCGAGGCAGGCCCCGCGCCCATAGACGCTTCAGCTGTAACTTCGCCGGTGGCTTCAGCGGTGGCTTCAGCAGTGACCTGGGACTTGCGGGTTTTTGGGCTGGCAAGATTGGGTGCCATAAGAGCCCGGCGGATATTGACCGTCTCGCAGAAAGGGCATGACAGGGTACCAGCAGCGCATTGTTCCACAAAGGCGTCCGAACTTTGGAACCACCCCTCAAACTCATGCTCTTTTTCACAGATCAGTTTATATTTGATCATTTTTTCGCCCTAACACCCATTGCCTTGTAGTCACATGGCCGCTTCCTGCCCTGAAGCATCTCTCACTTTATTAGATGGGCGCAGACCCATGCTTAAGCAATTTTTCCATGGCAATGCTTGTATTTGCGGCCAGAGCCACAGGGGCAGGGCTCGTTGCGTGAGATCTTCCGGTTTGGTGTTGGTGTTGTCTTTGGCGCGTTGGTTGCCGGTGCAGCCTCCTCGCTTTCCGGTGGGCGCAATTCCACATGCGCCAGAACCATCGTTGTAGTTTCCCGCAGCCCTGCAAGCAGCTGTTCAAACATCATGAACGCCTCACGCTTATATTCATTGAGCGGATCCTTCTGGGCATAGGCCCTTAGGGATATACCCTGGCGAAGCTGGTCAAGGCGCAGCAGATGCTCTTTCCATTGCTGGTCCAGAACCTGCAACAGTAATGATTTTTCCGCCATCCGCATCACATCCGGGCCAAGGCGCACGGCCTTTTCAGCCATATATCTATCGGCGGAATCGACAAGCCGTTCCTCAATTTCCGTTTCGGCAACTCCATCCTCGGAAAACCAGTCTTCCGCCGGCACCTCAATGCCAAGAACACGCTGTGCGTCACTGGCCAGTTGATCAGGAAGCCACTGATCATGATAGCTGCCGTCGGGGATGGCTCTCTCAACAATCTGCGCTGCCGCTTCATGGCGCATTTCGGTAACAGTTTCCTGCACATCACCAGCGCGCATGATTTCCTTGCGTTGCGAGAAGATGACACTGCGCTGGTCATTCATCACATCGTCATATTTAAGTAGTTGCTTGCGGATCTCGAAGTTGCGCGCCTCAACTTTCGACTGAGCCTTTTCAACCGCTTTGTTGATCCAGGGGTGGATGATGGCCTCCCCTTCCTCAAGGCCAAGCTTTTGCAGCATTCCATCGAGTTTTTCCGACCCGAAGATACGCATCAGATCATCCTGAAGAGACAGGAAGAATTTGGAAGCACCAGGGTCACCCTGACGCCCAGTACGCCCCCGCAGCTGATTGTCGATACGGCGCGACTCATGCCGCTCAGTGCAAATCACATACAGACCGCCCGCCTCAAGCGCCTTGACCTTCAGCCCCTCCACCTCGGCGGTGATGCGGGTTGTTTCGGTCTCGTTGGCCCGATTGTCGGCAAGCCGCATTTCCAGATTGCCGCCAAGCTGAATATCCGTGCCGCGGCCCGCCATGTTGGTGGCGATGGTCACCGCACCCGGCACACCGGCCTGAGCGATGATTTTGGCTTCCTCTTCATGGAATCGGGCATTGAGAACCTGATGTTCAATTTTACGTTTTTTCAGCTCTGCCGAGAGAGACTCCGATTTCTCAATGCTGATCGTGCCGACAAGAACAGGCTGTTCGCGACTCCGGCAATCGGTGATCAGATCAATCACCGCTTCATCACGTTCACCGCTGGTACGATAGACCTCGTCATCATGATCAATACGTTGCACCTCGCGGTTTGTCGGAATTGAGGTCACATCGAGATTGTAGATTTCCGAAAACTCCCCGGCCTCGGTCATCGCCGTACCAGTCATCCCGCAAAGCTTTTCATACATGCGGAAGTAGTTCTGAAATGTTACCGATGCCAGGGTTTGGTTCTCAGCCTGGATCTCAACATTTTCCTTGGCTTCCAGCGCCTGATGCAGCCCTTCGGAGAACCGTCTGCCATCCATCGCCCGGCCGGTAAATTCATCGATGATGACAACACCGCCATCCTTCAACATGTAATGGGTGTCACGATGGAATAATTTGTGGGCGCGTAGTGATTGATTGACATGGTGCAACAGCCCGACATTGTCGATGTCATAGAGCGTGCCTTCGCCCATTACACCCGCTTCGCGCAGCAGCGCTTCAGCGTGTTCTATACCCTCCTCACTGAGTGAGACACTGTTACCCTTTTCATCGAGATCATAGTCATCTTCGCCAAGATTAGGCACGATCTTGTTGGCAAAAATGTAGTTGTCGGAGTTGGTTTCCGCAGGGCCAGAAATTATCAGCGGGGTTCTTGCCTCATCAATCAGGATCGAGTCGACCTCGTCAACAATGGCGAAATGGTGGTCGCGCTGGACCATGTCCTCAAGCCGGAATTTCAGATTGTCGCGCAAATAGTCGAAGCCAAACTCGTTGTTCGTGCCGTACGTGACATCGCAGAGATAAGCGTGTCTACGGGCCTCATCATCTATCCCCCCGGCGATGCAGCCAACACTCATCCCCAGAAATTCATAAACCTGTCCCATCCAGCCTGCATCACGCGACGCGAGGTAGTCATTGACCGTCACAACGTGAGCACCCTTGCCGGACAGCGCGTTCAAAAACACGGCAAGAGTCGCCACCAGCGTCTTGCCTTCACCCGTCTTCATTTCTGCGATCTGGCCCTTGTGAAGTGCCATTCCACCCATCAGCTGGACATCAAAATGCCGCTGACCAAGCGTTCTTTTTGCTGCCTCGCGCACCAGAGCGAAGGCTTCAGGCATCAGGGAGTCAAGACTTTCACCATTTGCCAGACGGTCCTTGAATGCAACTGTTGTGGCTGGAAAATCCTCATCGCTCAGCTGCGCCATTCTCTCTTCAAGCTCGTTTACCGCCGAGACCATCGGAACGAACTTTTTAACGACCCGGTCGTTGGAATCGCCAAACAGACTTTTCGCCAATGAACCTAACATGATTACTCCAGAAGTCTGGCGGCTGAGACGCCCTGTTTTTCCCCGTGTGGGCTGGCTCACAGAGACCCCTCTCCCACGCCATGGAAATAGTCATGAAAGGCTGTTTTGTCAATGTAACAGCGGCTTTGCTGGACGGTCTCAGGTGCGTCTATTGGGCAGGCGGTTTCCACCACCCGAAAAAAGCGACAAAGGCTTGCGTTGCCTCTGTGCATTGGTAGAATGTCCGCCTCTTCTCACAGACCCGATGCCGTACGGTATAGTTCGCACTCCCATGAAAAGGTTAAAACCTATGAAACGACTGCTCCGCGCTGCCTGTTTTCTGTCACTTGTCTTGTTTTCCGGGAGTGTTTTTGCCCAAGACCGCATTGCCGTCGCCACCCTGAATGGCGAAACAATCTGGCTGGAGGAGGTCATGCGCGCCGTTGAGGGGCTGCCACAGGAATATCGGCAGGCACCGATGGACAGTTATTTTGACCAGCTTGTCGCCGAAGTGATTGACACGAAACTTGCTGCGGCAGCTGGCTATGAGTCGAATCTGGACAAGGATAAGGCTGTTGCCCAGGCCATGAAGATGGCCGCTGACCGCATTCTGGCCGAGGCGTTTTTGAGCGCAACCATCAACAGTCAGATTACCGATGAGGCCATTGCAGCTGCCTATGACGCTTTTGTCGCCGATACGGCGTCACGCGAACAGGTGACCGCATCCCACATCCTAGTTGAAACAAAGGAAGCCGCTCAGGAAATCATCGCTAAGCTGGATAACGGTAGTGATTTTGCCGCGCTTGCGAAAGAAAGTTCGACAGGGCCAAGTGGCCCCAATGGTGGTGCTCTGGGAACATTTGGCAGAGGCCAGATGGTGCCTGTTTTTGAAACAGCTGCATTCTCCACGCCGGTTGGCAGTTTTTCCGCCGAACCGGTACAGACCCAATTTGGCTGGCATGTGATCGCCGTCTCCGACCGGTCTGTTCAGCCAGCACCCGTTATGGAGGAAATGCGCGCGCAACTAAGTAACAATCTCTCCCGCCAGTATCTGGGTCGATTGCTGGAGACGCTGCGTGCAGATGCTGCCATCGACATGCGCAGTTTTGAGGATATCCGCAAGGATGCGCAGGCAGCCCAACAGGCGCAATGATGAATGTGTCACCTCTGGCACCCGCCAGTTTTCCTGACCTTCCAGCGATTCGTGGCATCAGGCTGACAACTGCGCGGTGCAGCATGAAATATCAGAGCCGCGATGATCTGATGGCGATGTTGATTGATCCGGGCAGCCATGTTGCCGGTGTCTTCACAAAATCAGATACGGCGGCGGCGGCGGTGCGCTGGAGCCGTGAAAGGTGTAGCAATTCAACCGCCCGGGCGATCATCACCAATGCCGGCAATGCCAACGCTTTTACCGGTGAGCACGGCATGCAGGATGTGGTTACGCTGTGTACCGGCTTCGCCGCGCAAATTGGCGCCAAGGAAGAGGATGTGCTGATCGCCTCAACCGGAGTTATTGGCGAGCCTTTGGATTGCGCTCTTATCACTGCAGAATTTGAGACACTGGCCAAGACGGATGACGCGGGTTGGTTGGCCGCGGCGAACGCTATCCGCACAACCGATACCTTCGCCAAGGGAGCCGGTATGGCCTGCGAAATTGACGGAGTAGCTGTTCAACTCTGCGGCATTGCCAAGGGATCGGGCATGATTGCCCCCAACATGGCCACCATGCTTGGATATATCGTCACCGATGCGGCGATTGCGCCAAATGCCCTGCAAGCATTGCTGGTCTCTGCAACAAACAAAAGCTTCAACGCGATCACTGTCGACAGCGACACTTCGACATCTGACTCGGTGTTCCTCGTTGCCACGGGTGCTGCCGGCAACGCCGAGATCAGGCGTGCAGATGATCCCCGGATAACCGAGTTCCGCGCCGCACTCGACCATGTCATGCAGGATCTTGCAACCCAGATTGTGCGTGATGGCGAGGGCGCAAGCAAATTAATCACAATTGACATTACCGGCGCGCATGACGAGGCCAGCGCCCATAAAATCGCCATGTCTGTCGCCAACTCGCCACTGGTTAAAACAGCGATTGCTGGCGAAGATGCAAATTGGGGCAGGGTCGTCATGGCTGTTGGCAAGGCAGGTCAGTCCATCGACCAATCCTGTCTGACGATTGCTATGGGGAAGATCACAATTGCCAAAGACGGGGGCCGCATCGCAGGGTTTGATGAAACTGCATTGGCGGCGCATATGGCTGGTGACAATATTTTCATTGAGGCGCGCGTTGGCGATGGGCCGGGAGCCGCCCGCGTATGGACATGTGATCTTACACATGGATATGTCAGCATCAATGCCGACTACCGGAGTTAGGATGCCGCTGCCACTTGTTCATGTGAGTGCAGTGGCACTGGTCGACGTGGATGGGCGTGTGTTGCTGGCACAACGGCCGGAGGGAAAACCCATGGCCGGCCTGTGGGAGTTTCCCGGCGGTAAGATTGAAAGCGGTGAGACGCCGGAACAGGCGCTGATCCGGGAATTGCATGAAGAGCTGGCGATTGACACCGCTGAAAGCTGTCTGGCACCGATCGCTTTTGCCAGCCACAGCTATGACTCATTTCACTTGGTGATGTTGTTGTTCGCCTGCCGCAAATGGACCGGAAGCCCGCGCGCCGTTGAAGGTGGTCCCCTGCAATGGGTGCGGCCCAACCGGCTTCGCAACTACCCCATGCCAGCAGCAGACCTGCCGCTCATTCCGATCTTGCAGGATCTTCTGTAGGACCGACAATGCCGTCAGGGTTTTGACTGCGGATCATGCTCGGTTGTGTCAAGACTATCGGCAAGACGGTGCGAGGCGCTTCCCGGGCGCAGCGGCCTTTGTTGGCTTTCATGCGGTGCCCAGCCTGTCAGGGTGATGATCTCAAAACTTGCCGGAATTGAGCCGTCCGGCTGTCCATATCGCTCCTGATAGATTTGCGCAGCGCGAAAAAAAAGCTGCCGCGAGGTTGGTTTACGGAGACGCTGTTGCAGCGCGTTCTGTTCGCCCATACCGCGCAGATCAGCCATCAATCGAAAAAGATCTGGATAATTGATTGTAAGCCGATCAGCATCTGCAACAGGCAAAGCAAAACCCGCCCGGCCAAGCAACCCACCAACATCGCGAATGTCTGCCATTAACGCCGCGCGCGGGCTGATCCCGCCGGCTATCTCGCTTTCCGCTTCGGCGAATGAGGTACACAACTCGTTCAATGTGGATCCGCCAAGAAAGCTTACAAGAAGCAGACCATCTGGCTTCAACATGGCGCGCATCTGCGTCAAGAGGCCAGGAAGATCATCAATCCAGTGCAATGACAGGCAGGAAAATACAGCGTCAAACATTGCCGGGGCGAACGGTAACTGCTCGGCCTCGCTGACGATTGCGGGGCCATTGACTCTGGCCGTTCTGGCAAATTCAAAAGTGGGGTCGGCTTGGATTACTGTTTCCACCTTGCCTGTCTGCTTGAGGTGATTTGTCAGCAGGCCGTCATGGCAGCCAAAATCCAGACAAAGAGAAAAATCCCGACGAACAAGGTTAAGCCTGTCTGCTAGCCGCAGAGCACCTTCAGTTTTCAGAAAATCAAATTCGCTGAAACTCGCCGCTGCACGTGTGCGGTTTCTTCGGTGTTGCGCGTAATCAAATAAGCGTGGAATTGCCGGATTCATCGCTGATGCATCTCTCTTGTCCATGGCTCGCACAATCACCAACCGCCTGAAAAATGCAAGTGAAAAACCAAAGGCGCTGCCTTAACGAACTCTTTACCTGATTATGATGGGTCAAAGTTATGCGACATCTAATTGACCATCTGAGCAACGTTATCCTGCCGCATCAATGTGTGTTATGTCGCTCCTTTACAAACTCGAGCAGCCTATGTTCAAGCTGCTGGTCAGGTCTTGAACCAATATCGGGTCCCAAATGTGGGCAGTGTGGCAGACCGCTGAAACATGACCTGCCACAGGGAAAATGCAGTCAATGCTGGTTACTGCCGCCAACCATTGAAAGAACACGTGCCTGGTGCCTATACAACGACATCTCACGGGCGATCATTCTGAAATTCAAACATGGCAACGGGTTGGCGCTGACACCCGTTCTTGCGTCAATGCACGGCAGGCTCTACGAAGAGTTAGTAACAGCAGACAGTCTAGTTATACCGGTTCCTCTGCACCGGTGGAGATATCTCCACCGCCGTTACAATCAATCGGCGGAGCTGGCACGCCGCCTGACGTCGACACATAATTGCGGTCTGCTTGCCCCAAACCTGCTGCATCGTCGCAAGGCAACAACCAGCCAGGCCGGTCTCAACCGAGCCCAACGCAAACAGAATCTCACCCATGCGTTTCAGCTCAATGACAGTGGTAAGGCAGCTGACAGGGACCGCCATATATTGTTGATCGATTATGTGCTGACCACCGGCGCAACGCTGAATGAGGCGACACGAACGCT
>CACCQD010000026.1 GCA_902547925.1 uncultured SAR116 cluster alpha proteobacterium
TTAGTCAATTACTGCTGAATGATGGGTGTATGTGCGGTTTCTCAAAACTAAGGCCTGTCCTGCATGTTGATGTAGAAATAATCGCTAATGCAATGTCTATCTGAGGTGTTCTTGGTGAGTGTCTGAAAATTCAGGGGTAAAAATGGAAAAGTCACCAATTACGTATTTCTATACTGCAACTTCACAGTTCGCTTATTTGGGTCATCAGGAATTTATAAGGCTCGTACGGGCTTCTGGTAGGTTGGTTATCCACAAACCATTTAGGTTGATGAAATGTTTAGAAAGTATTGGTTATCATCCACTTGAGGAACGTACGACCGCGTTGCTTGAGTATCAGTTTGGAAGGAGTCCAAATCGGTGGGCAGAATATCGGTCAGTACTTATGCCAGCAGAGATCCCGTCATCTCACGATGATGGTGCTGAACTTTCTGACTTAGTTCTAATCTCTGCTGTGCAAGAAGGCATAGATGTTGATTATCTTTCTTCTGTATTCATGCATAATCACTGGATTAATAATGTCAGCCTGAATGATGAAAAGTCTGTCCGCAAAATACTGCAGGCTCAAGATCTGAATGCGGACAAATTACTCCGACTTGCTAACACCAGTGAATCCCAAACAGTGTATGAAGAGAATACAAAAGAAGCGGTAAATCTTCCAGTGTTTGGATCACCTTCTTATGTGGTAGATGGAGATATGTTTTATGGGCAAGATAACTTAGATTTGGTGGCACGGGCTTTGGAGGCACCTTTCAAATAAATCAAAGGAACTATAAGCAATAGAAGAGAATACATGGGTGAGTGCTCATCTTTTCTATGTAAAATCTTTTTGATTCAATAAGTTAGTTAATCACTGCTGAATTGGGTAGGTCGCAGTAAACATGTCTAATCCTCCATCATCTTCATCCACTTAGCCAGAATAGGCAGTTCATAGCCTTTGCCATAAGATGAACCCACAGAGGATGATGACCATCCACCTATCTGGTCAATGATGTCTGATGGACATTCAACAGCACGAAGCCTGTCTCGCATAGAATGACGAAGGCTATGCAAAACTGCATGTCCATTCACTCTAGGCTTCAGCCATTTGTTCAGTGCAGCACTGGCTAAGTTGGCATTGCATATCTTGCCATCGCAATAGCGTGGGAAGGCACAGCTACTATCATGCTGTTGCAGCCTCTTGGTCGCCCACAGGCTTGCCCCAACCAATGGCACCAGCCTTTCACTGCCCTTTGTCTTGAGACGTCTCCACGAATGTGGACGGAGGTTGATATGGGGTATGTCTGCATCCAGCACGATATCGTCTTTAGCCAGCCCGGCAGCTTCTGACAGTCCCATGCCAGTGTCGCTGATGAGGGCAAGCAGCCATCTATTCTCATCATCCGTAGTCATGCACTCACGCTGGATACGTCTGATGGCATCCAGAGGTATTGGCTGGCGTTCCTCTGGTGTCTCATCTGGCATGTAGATGCTGGCAAATGGATTACGTCCATTAATGCCATGCTCTGCCATTGCCAGATTGATGATGGCCTTCACAGTTCCGAACATCCTCTTGATGGAGGTAACAGCCAATCCTCTGTCCAACAAAGTATCACGTAGCTTGCCAGCCTCTGATGACGCATAGTCATTGATGGGCCTGTCACTCAATACCTCAATCACTGAGGCAGCATTGCGCTGGGCTGCACGGATGAAGACCTAGTCCTTACCGTCGCCCTTCAATCGCAGATAGAGGCTGGTTGCCTCTGACATCAAAGGAGCAGGTGGTTTTACAGGTTGGAACAGCTTGGCTTGCACATTGTCCAGCCCCATCGCAACCAGCTGCATATGGAACCATTGGTCATCCAGTCTCTTGGATATGATTTGGCTTTGTCTCAAGGCATCACGGAACTGCCTTGTCTTCAAGGCAACCACGATGCGGGTCTTAGGATAATGTTCCAGCAATGCCTTTGGCACACGCCTACAGAAGTAGTAGAAGCCACGTTTACGATAAAGATGATGGTTTATTTGACCTACCATGCGACCTACCCAATTCAGCAGTGATTAACTAACTTCTTGAATCAAGACGATTTAGGTCTGGTGAAACACAGAGATTGGCGCACCCGAGAGGATTCGAACCTCTGACCTCTGCCTTCGGAGGGCAGCGCTCTATCCAGCTGAGCTACGGGTGCACTCGATACCGCTTTTTAAATGATCTGCTGGGTGAACACAACCGCTGGCGGCAAATAGTTTTATCGAGCTGATCTGGTGTGTCACTTACCAGTGAGGTCGAGAAAAACATCTTCCAGATCGGGCTCAACCGTGCTGACTTCCTCAACATTAAAGCCTACCGAAGTAACCATTCCGATAATGCTGGCAGCGGTGATTTTCTTGGGGTCATAGAGAATGGTCAGATGGTCCCCTTGCCACCGTGCGCCGATATCTTGCAGAGAGTTTGGCAGTGTCGGTGGCGGTGGTGCCGCAAGCGTCAGTTTCAGCTCCTTGCGGCTGGCCCCGTCGAGCAACTCCTGCTTGGGTTTTGAGGTGATCAACTGGCCTTCATCGAGGATGGCGATGTGATCACACAGCATTTCTGCCTCATGCAAATAATGGGTCGTCAGAACAATAGTTACGCCACTCTCATTTAGCAGGGCAATATTGTCCCATAATTTCTGCCGAAGGGCGACATCGACACCGGCGGTCGGCTCGTCAAGCACCAGAATTGGCGGGCTATGAACCATTGCCTTGGCAACAAGCAGGCGCCTGCGCATTCCTCCTGACAGACGCCGTGCATAAGTGTGTGCCTGGTCAGTCAATCCCACCATTTCCAGAAATTCATCGGTCCGGCGTTCATCTTTGGGAACGCCAAACAGGCCAGCCGTCATTTCCAGTGTCTGACGTGGCTTGAAATAGGCATCAATATTCAATTCCTGCGGAACGATCCCGATATTGGCTCGTGCCTGACGTGGATTGATGTCGATATCCGTTCCCCAGACCGATAATGATCCGGCTGTTTTGACAACCGTGCCTGCCATGATGTTGATGAAGGTTGATTTGCCAGCTCCGTTTGGCCCAAGCAGACCAAAGACCTTGCCAATTGGGATATCGAGATCGATAGAATGGAGTGCGAGTTTGGCCGAACTGTTGGACGGGTTGCCGTAGGTTTTGGACAGACCCTTAGCCTGAATGGCATATCCTTCCTTTGGCCGTCTGGTATATTGTACTGTATCGATGACACTGGATTGTGACTGCATGGAACACCTCTAACTACAGATAGTGTATGGCCGTGTCGGCATAAAGATGTCATTCACAATTCCCTTGATTTTTGGAAATATTCGCAAATGCTCTGGTGTTCCTGATTGCATAGCTGCGATGATGCGGATAGGTTTGAGTACGGAAGTCAACAAGTGCCTGTCCCCCTCTGGGAGATCGGTCGGCACGGTGACCTTAAACAGGGAAAAGCAGATGAACAGTGCCAATCAAATGATTGATGATGAGGCCATTCCAACGACAGACCAAGGTGTGTCATGCAATGGCGGCGGCGGCCCTCTGGGTCATCCCCTGGTGTGGTTGACCCTTGGCAGTGATGGCGAGGTCGTCTGCCCCTATTGTTCGCGCCGCTATGTTTTGGCCGGCACTGAGGATGACGCCTAGGCCAGGTGGCCAACAGGAGACATGATGGGCGAGAAGCTGCTACTGGTTGACGGATCGGGTTATATTTTCCGGGCCTTTCACGCACTCCCGCCGATGACCCGCCCGGATGGAACGCCGGTCAATGCGGTCTATGGTTTCACATCAATGCTGATGAAACTTGTTGATGATATGCAGCCTGACCACATCGCTGTCATCTTTGACACATCCCGAAAGACATTCCGGTCTGAAATCTATCAGCAATACAAGGCCAACCGGTCTGAGCCGCCCGATGAACTAATCCCGCAATTCGCGCTTGTCCGCGCCGCCACTGAGGCACTCAGCCTGCCTCAGATTGAGGCACCCGGATTTGAGGCAGATGATTTGATTGCCACCTATGCCAGGATTGCCGGGGCGGACGGGCTGGAAACTATCATCGTGTCATCTGACAAGGATCTGATGCAGCTTGTCCGCGGTAATGTAACGATGTTTGACCCGATGAAACAGCGCCGCATCGGTGCTGATGAGGTGGTTGAGCGGTTTGGCGTGCCTCCGGAAAAGGTGGTTGATGTGCAAGCACTTGCTGGCGACTCGACCGATAATGTGCCAGGCGTTCCGGGGATTGGTGTCAAAACTGCCGCAGAACTAATCAACCGTTATGGTGATTTGGAAACCCTGCTTGCCAGTGCTCAGGAGATCAAGCAACCGAAACGGCGGGAAAATCTGATCAATTTTGCCGAACAGGCGCGAATTTCGCGGCAACTGGTCTTGTTACGGGATGATGCGCCAACCTCAATGGCGCTGGCTGATTTGCGGCGGCCTGAGCGCGATATGGACCGGTTGATAGCGTTTCTTCAGGAACAGAATTTCAAGCGACTGCTTGTGCGGATTGGCGCGCCCGATGATCCAGCAGCGCTGAGGGGCGGGAATGTAGCGGCGCCAGCAATCCGGTCAATGGCGGCAAGCCCAAGTCCAAGTCCAAGTGAGGCGGTCCCGACAGTCTCGTCGCAACCTGCCGATCGCCAACCTGAAGCCTTATCATACAGGTTGATTTGCGATCTTGATTTGCTCGCTGTATTTCTGGATTGTGCGCGTCAAAAGGGCTATTTGGCTGTCGATACGGAGACAACAGGCTTGAATGCGGCGGCGGCGGATCTTGTTGGCATCTCGATGGCCCTTGCACCCGGTGACGCGTGTTATGTGCCCCTGCGCCATGGCGCTACCGTGCTGGCGGATGGGCAAGGCGGGCTTGATTTTTCGGCGGCACCTGAACAGGCATCGCCACAGATTGCCTTCGATCGGGCAATGGAGTTGATCAGACCAATTTTTGAAGATCCGGGTATTTTAAAGATTGGCCACAATCTGAAGTATGACGCTCATGTACTCATGCAGGACCGCAATGGTGGTATCGCCCTTGCGCCGGTCGATGACACCATGTGCCTCTCTTACGTTCTTGATGGTGGACGTGTTGATCGGCACTCGTTGGATTTTCTGGCTGGTCACTGGTTGAGTCACCAGACAATAAAATTCGAGGATGTTTGTGGGAAAGGGATGAAACAGCTCCCGTTCAATGCGATCAGCCCGGAGGCGGCGTTAAATTATGCTGCTGAGGATGCGGACATTACACTGCGTCTTTGGCAACTTCTTAAACCGCGCCTTGCTGATGAGGGTGTTGTCTCAGTCTATGAACGGCTGGAACGGCCATTGATACCGATTTTGGCAAGGATGGAGAATAACGGCATAACTGTTGATCGCAGCATTTTGGCACGCATGTCGAATGATTTTGCGGCGCGTATGGGTGTGCTTCAGAGTGAAATCCTTAGACTCGCTGGTGAGGAATTCAACGTTGCGTCACCGAAGCAGCTTGGTGAAATATTGTTCGACAAAATGAGTTTGCCCGGCGGCAAAAAGGCCAAGACCGGTGCTTATTCAACATCAGCAGACGTGCTTGAGTCTCTCGCCTTGGATGGCGTTGAGATTGCGCAGAAGGTTCTTGATTGGCGGCAATTGGCAAAGCTGAAATCGACCTATGCGGATGCGCTTGTTGAATCAATCAATCCTCGGACTGGCAGGGTTCACACTTCATTTTCCATGGTTGGCGCCTCAACCGGTCGTTTGTCATCTTCTGATCCGAATGTACAAAACATACCCATTCGTACAGCCGAAGGTCGGCAGATCAGAACAGCCTTTGTTGCGAAACCGGGCCACAAGTTGATCTCTGCTGACTACTCGCAAATTGAGTTGCGTCTGGTGGCGCATGTCGCGGGTGAAACCACGATGATCGAGGCGTTCCATAATGGTGTGGACATTCACGCGCAAACCGCTTCCGAGGTTTTTGGTGTGCCTCTGGATAAGATGGATGGCGAGACAAGACGGCGTGCCAAGGCCATTAATTTTGGCATTATCTATGGCATCTCAGGTTTCGGTTTGGCCCGCCAGCTTGGCATTCGCCAGGGAGAGGCGCGCGATTACATCGCTGCCTATTTTGAAAATTTCCCGGGGATAAAGGGCTATATGGAGCGCATCAAAACCGAGGCGCGCGAGGATGGGTTTGTTAAGACGCTGTTTGGGCGACGTATTCACATCAGCGGTGTTAAGACCGGAAACCCCGCAGCACGGGGTTTTGCTGAAAGACAAGCGATCAACGCCCCCATTCAGGGGACAGCGGCCGACATCATAAAACGTGCGATGATCAGGTTACCGACGGCGTTGGCTATGGCAGGGCTTGATGCCGATATGCTTTTGCAGGTGCATGATGAATTGATTTTTGAGGTTTCCGAGGATCAGGTTGAGAAAGCCCTGCCAATTATCACATCGGTCATGGAGGCAGCGGTCGACCCGGTGCTGAAACTGGCTGTGCCATTGGTGGCTGAGGCTGGTGTGTCTGACAGCTGGGCTGGGGCTCACTGAGCGCTACAATGCGGCAACTTTGGGGCAGGATGCGAATTTAATTGCCCTAGATTGGCCAATTTTGTTTGCCAATATCTTTTGACGTTAATGGTGTGCGTCAACGCTGGGTTTTGTTTCCAGTTTTGTTGTGGCGCCATTCGCATTACACTGGCTTGGCGTCTCAAGCGTTAGGGCCGGCAATTGACTTGGCTGGCAATCGACAGGGAGGGGTGACCTAATGACAAATCGCATTGCGCTCGTTGATGATGATCAGAATATCCTAACATCGGTGGCATTAACCTTGGAATCTGAGGGTTTCGATGTCGATTGCTACAATGATGGTGAGACAGCCCTACAGGGGATCACACGCCGCCCACCCGACCTTGGCGTTTTTGATATTAAGATGCCGCGAATGGACGGTATCGAATTGCTCCAGAAAATTCGCACATCGTCGCAGGTGCCGGTTATCTTTCTTACCAGTAAGGACGATGAGCTCGATGAGGCTCTCGGTCTGGGGATGGGTGCTGATGATTACATCACCAAACCGTTTTCTCAGCGGCTCCTGCTGGCACGAATTCGTGCTGTCCTGCGTCGGGCGTCAAATGAGGGGATGCAGACACAAGGTCCAAATATTGTCCGACAGGGGGAATTGCTGATGGATCCAGACCGTCATCTTTGCAGCTGGAAAGGCACCGAGGTCAAACTTACGGTAACAGAATTTCTGATTTTGCAGGCACTGGCGACTCGGCCCGGAATGGTCAAGAACAGAGACCAGTTGATGGATGCCGCCTATGGTGAGTCTATCTTTCTGGATGATCGGACAATTGATAGTCACATCAAGCGGCTTCGCCGGAAAATCCGTGCGCATGACAAGGATTTCGACAACATTGAGACGCTCTACGGCATAGGTTACAAATATCGCACGGGGTGACAGCCTGAGAGACGGACAATCGCTGGCACTAATTGGGAGCGGATCCATCAACTCTAATCGATCCGAAAAGACATCAACCTCCACTTGGTTGTGGCGGTGCTGGCGCTGGCTCCCCGTCATGCGTTTTCGCTTTGGCATGAGCCGATTAAGCACACGGATTATGGTCATCATGCTGGTGCCGCTGCTGCTTTTTTTTGTCGGTTTGTTCAGTGTCGACCAGTATCGCACCACCTTGATCAGCTCCGAATTCACGGCTCTGGAACGGCAGGGTTTCACGCTAGCACGATCGTTGGCATTGGCTGAAGCTGAGCGAGATATTGGAGCCGTGAGGCGTCGGCTGTCGCCTGAAACAATGAATCATCTCCTGCCGTTGGTGGGCTATGGCACTGAATTGCGGGCCCGTGTTTTCCAGCCAAGCGGCCGCTTGCTGGCTGATACCGCGCTTCGCGATGGGCGTGGCGGGGTTGTCAATATGCAGCGCGACCGCGGCGAGGGTTGGCGGACAAGAGCACAAGGACGGCTGAATGCGCTTATCTCGCGTGCTGCCGCTATGCTCGGTGACGATTATGATTTGCCTCGATACCGAGAGCGTGCGCGGCAACATGCGGATAATTATGTTGAGGTAGTGAGTGCACTTGGCGGAGACCCTGCTCGCCAACTCCGCCGCGACCGTCGCGGCAATATGGTTCTGTCAGTCGCCGTTCCAATCCAAGATTTGCGTTTGGTACGTGGTGCCTTGTTAGTTTCAGTTAGTGGCGGCAAGATAGAACAGGAAATTGCTGAGGTGAACATTGCTTTCATCCAATTGTTCGGGGTGGTGTTGCTGGTTACAATCGGTTTGAGCGTTTATCTCGCCCGCTCAATTACAACACCAATTACCCATCTTGCCAGTGAGGCCGAGATGTTGCGTCGGAGCCGTGATCTATCGGCCCGTATCCAGCGTCTGCCGAAACGCCGCGATGAGATTGGGCGCCTGTCGGAGTCGTTCATAGACCTTACCGATGAATTACAGCAACGCATGGCGGCGACTGCCGGCTTTGCCGCCGATGTTGCACATGAACTGAAAAACCCTTTGTCGTCACTGCGCAGTGCGGCAGAGACCATCAGCCACATCAGTGATCCGGCGCAACAGCAAAAGCTGATGGACGTGATCCTCAAAGATGTTGTGCGTCTTGATAGGCTGATTTCGGATATTTCACAGGCAAGCCGCGTCGATAACGAAATTGCCTCTCATAGTGGCAAACTTGTTGATCTGTGCAAGCTGGTGGATAGTTTCGTGCAGACCCGCCAAGCGACCACTGACAGCCATATTCTTGTAAATCATATGCCACACTCGCCAATCGACGTACTCATCCATGGTAGCCGTATCGTCCAGGTGCTGGACAATTTGTTGGCGAATGCTGTTTCCTTTGCGCCGAAGAATTCAGAAATCAAGATTGATCTCTCTGTCGACGAGAATGGGGACCGTGTAATTCTTGAGTTTCAGGATAAAGGTCCCGGAATTCCAACAGGCCGAATGGAGTCGATTTTTGACCGGTTTTATTCAGAGCGTCCTTCTGATGAGGCGTTTGGCCAGCATTCGGGGCTAGGCTTGTCAATCGCGCGCCAAATTGTTCGCGGACATGGTGGAGAATTAACCGCCAGTAATCGCGATGGTGCTTGTTTCACCATGTTACTGCCATTGGCGGTTAGGCGAGCAAGCGAGTGATGGCAGCACGGCTCAATTTTGCCCCGCTACATCGGTTTTCGTGCTAGGGTTTTGACATGCAAACCATTTCTGAGTCGAAAAAATTGATCCTTGTTACCGGCACTTCGGGTGCAGGGCTGTCAACCGCCCTGAAGACTCTCGAAGATCTCGGCATCAAGGCCGTCGATAATATTCCGCTTGCATTGATCGACCAGCTTGTGGCTCTAGAGGTGGAGACTGCCGGGCGTCAACTTGCCGTGGGGCTGGATGCCCGCACATCGGGCTTCAGTGCTGAGTCGGTCAGCCGTTTGGCAGCAAATCTTCGGGACAGGCTTGGAGAGAGTTGCAGCATCGTCTTTATCAGTGCGTCCAAACATGATTTGCTACGACGCTTCAATACAACGCGTCGACAGCATCCTCTTGGTGACGGTTTGTCGCTTGCTGACGCTGTTGCCGCTGATTTGGCACGCATGGGGGAAATTGCGTCACTTGCCGATTTTCGGATCGACACCTCCTGTTCAAAGCCGGCTGATATGCGGCGACATTTACTCGATGGCTTTGGTGTCAATGACCAGAGCCTCACTCCCGTAAGTGTTATGAGTTTTTCCTATCGCGACGGACTGCCCGAAGGGGCGGATATCATTCTCGATATGCGGTTTGCCGATAATCCACACTGGATCGATGATCTGCGGGATAAAACCGGGCGGGACGCTGAGATTGATGCTTATCTCGGGCAGGATGAAATTGCCCAATCCGTTCTTGCCGACTTGAAGAATATGTTGACTCCTATGCTCGGCAGAATGTCGGCTGAGGGTCGCCCCCTGGTTGCGCTTGCCTTTGGGTGCACTGGAGGACGGCACAGGTCCGTCTGGGCGGCCGAGTTCATAGGTAAATGGCTGCGCGCTCAAGGTTACGAAATTTCAGTGAGCCATCGAGCTCTTGATGATGGGGGATAGGTGTCATGTTCCCCTTTGGGCTTTAAAAATCTCAACTTATCTGGTAAATAACAATGCTCTTTCTACCAATGGAAAAAATCATGTCCCAAGATTATATCGTATCTGATATCAGCCTCGCCGATTGGGGCCGGAAAGAACTTTCTATCGCCGAAACTGAAATGCCAGGTTTGATGGCTTTGCGCGATGAATTTGGTGCGCAGAAGCCTCTTGAGGGCGCACGCGTTGCCGGATGTCTACATATGACTGTTCAGACAGCTGTACTGATAGAAACCCTCGTTGCCCTCGGCGCTGATGTGCGTTGGTCATCGTGCAATATTTTCTCGACGCAAGATCAAGCTGCCGCCGCAATTGCCGCGTCGGGTGTTCCAGTGTTCGCCAAGAAGGGTGAGACGCTCGCTGAATATTGGGAGTATGTCGACCGGACTTTTGATTGGGCAGATGGCGGTTTGGCCAATATGATTCTGGATGATGGCGGTGATGCCACAATGTATATTCTGCTTGGCGCCCGTGCAGAGGCGGGTGAGACCGTTCTTGCGCACCCAGCCAGTGAAGAAGAAGAATTCCTGAGGGCGCAGTTAGAAAAGCGACTTGCCGAGGGTGACGGCTGGTTTACGCGTCAGCGCGATGCAATCAAGGGCGTTTCCGAGGAAACCACAACAGGCGTTCTGCGTCTTTATCAATTGGCGGAGGCAGGGGGGCTTCCGTTTCCCGCAATCAATGTCAATGACTCGGTTACCAAGTCGAAGTTTGATAATCTTTATGGCTGCCGGGAATCACTTGTCGATGGCATCCGTCGTGCCACGGATGTGATGCTCGCTGGTAAGGTTGCCGTTGTTGCCGGTTATGGTGACGTTGGCAAGGGCTCTGCCGCCTCATTGCGACAGGGTGGTGCCCGTGTAATGGTGACTGAGGTTGATCCTATCTGTGCCCTTCAGGCTGCGATGGAAGGCTATGAAGTGGTCACCATGGAACAGGCTGCGCCAAAGGCGGATATTTTCGTCACCGCTACCGGAAACCGTGATGTGATCACCATTGATCATATGCGAGAAATGAAAGACCGCGCCATCGTGTGCAACATTGGTCACTTCGACAATGAAATTCAGGTTGCCGAACTGAACAACATGAAATGGTCTGAGGTCAAAGCACAGGTTGACGAGGTTGAGTTCCCAGATGGCAAGAAGATGATCCTTCTCGCCAAGGGACGACTGGTCAATCTCGGCTGTGCGACTGGCCATCCGTCATTCGTAATGTCTGCCTCCTTCACCAATCAGGTGCTGGCCCAGATGGAACTCTGGAACGAGGGCGGCAAATACAAAAATCAGGTCTACACCCTGCCGCGGCATCTTGATGAAAAAGTTGCTGCCCTGCATCTTGCAAAAGTTGGAGCAGCGCTCAGCGAGCTTCGTCCGGATCAGGCCGAATATATTGGTGTGAGCCAGCAGGGACCATTTAAAAGCGAGCAATATCGCTACTAGGTTTCGATGCAGATCGCGAAATTGACACTTGTAGACCTGGCCGCGACAAAACGGCTGGGTCTTTTTTTGGCTGAAAGGTTGATGGTTGGCGATGTTCTTGCTTTGAAAGGAGAGCTTGGTGCCGGCAAATCGGAACTGGCACGTGCAATCATTCGGCAAATATGCCCAAAAGAGACTGACATTCCTAGCCCAACCTTCACCTTGGTCCAAACCTATGAAAGTGATAGCAAGGTTCCACTTTGGCATTTCGATTTGTATCGCCTTGCAGAGCCTGATGATGTGTTTGAGCTCGGCATCGAGGAGGCATTTATCGAGGCAATCTGTCTGATTGAGTGGCCAGACAGATTGGCGGGTTATCTGCCCGATCGGACACTGATGATTGAGATTGACTATGATGCGAGTGCAAATGGTGGCCGGCGGGTCACACTGCGCGGAAACCCGGCTTGGCAAAATCGCCTGAGTGATAGGTTGCCTGATTAAAGGGTGATGCTGCCGACCAACGCTCTCACCGCTGCCAGCGTTCAATGGGATTGGCCTCGCCTTCGGATGGTTTTGCTTTTATAGTGCGAACCATGAACGCCGTTCCGCCCTCCAAAAAGCGAGCAATTTATTCGATCCCGGCAGGAGTTCCGTTTGCCACTACGCTTGTCAAAGGCATCACCATGCTGGTCGATGATGACCCGGCGGAGCTCGCGCGCACACTGATTCTTGTTCCGTCGCGCCGTGCCGCAAGGTCAGTGCGGCTGGCCTTTCTCGAGGTTCATGCTGATAAGGCTATGCTCCTTCCGCGGATGCTGCCCATCGGTGATGTTGATGAGGATGACCCAACTTTGCTTGATCCGGGCTTGGCTGAGCCCGGATTGCTGGCAGATGAAACAGATGTGGTTCCGCCAGCGATCAATCTGCTACGCCGTCAGGTATTGTTGGCGCGTCTTTTGGAGAATTTTCCTCTGGGGGGGCAGCTTCCAACATTTGGACAAGCAATGATGCTGGCGCAATCGCTTGCCGATCTCCTCGATCAGGTCGGTATGGTTGTTGCTGATCTGTCACAAATCCGCGATATTTTGCCTGAGCAATTTTCCCGGCATTGGCAAGATATTCTAAAACTCCTGGACATTCTAATTGACCGCTGGCCAGATATCCTTGCGGCGGAGGGAGTCATGGACCCAGTGGCGCGGCGGGAAATACTTGCACGGGCGCGTTTGACTGCTTGGCAACAATCACCACCTGAGGGGATTGTTATCATTGCCGGTTCCACTGGTACTTTTGCTACGACGCGGGAGTTGATTGCCTGTGTTGCGGCTTTGCCTCGTGGCTATGTCATCGTGCCCGGGTTGGACAGGGGCGCGACAGATTACTGGTCTGAAATTGAGAGTGATACCGGGCATCCGCAGCACCAATTAGCGCAGCTTTTGTCATATCTGGAAATGCCACCTGATCAGGTTAAGACATGGTTGATGCCAGCTGCTGCTGATCAGATCTCCGTGGCCAGGGGTGAAATCATGCGCGAGGTTTTTGCGCCCGCGGCGCTGACCACAAAATGGCGGCAGTTGCCAGCAGACCGTCCCGATATCAGCGCAGATTGTCTGCATGGTTTGCGAGTGGTTGCCTGTAAGGATGTGAATATCGAAGCAGATGTGATTGCACTCAGCCTGAGGGAAACGCTTGAGACTCCGAAAAAGACCGCGGCGCTCGTAACGCCTGACAGGTCTCTTGCCGAGGCAGTTATTGTGGCTCTACGCCGCTGGAACGTTCATGTTGATGATTCGGCTGGCACACCACTCTCACAATGTGGTGCCGGGGTCTTTCTTCAGTTGCTGGCCAATGCGGTGGCTGCGGATTTTGCGCCTGTTTCTCTTCTCTCTCTGCTCAAACATCCGCTTGCTGCCGGTGGAATGGAGCTTGCAGATTTTCGGTTCCTTGTGCGCTCTGTGGAGCTCGCGACCCTGCGCGGACCTCGGCCAACACCTGGGCTCACTGGCCTGATCGACGGTCTTGAAGAAAGGCCGGACCTCGATGCGTTCGTCCGTGATCATGTGCGTGCACCGTTGCAGGATTTGGAGGTAATCTGGAAAAATGGCACAGCATCACTGGCTGGATTGGCATCGGCTCTTGCGACGGCTGGAGAGAGGCTGGCAGCTCGAACCATGCTTGCGAATGGCACCTGTGATGCCGATGATGGTGCGTTGCATCTGTGGCGTGATTTTGATGGTGAGGCGGCTGCTGAGGTCATGCGTGATCTGGCTGAACAGACATCGGACATTGGAATTGACCCCGCGGAATTCCCTCATATTCTTGATCAGATATTTGCTGACAAGCCAGTCAGGCGCCGCTGGCCACTGCACCCTCGCCTTGCCGTGCTTGGCCCGGTGGAAGCTCGCATGCAAAGCGCGGACCGTCTTATCATAGGCGGTTTCAATGAGGGAAACTGGCCACCTAAACCAGAATCCGACCCCTGGATGAATGGTGAAATGCGCCGGGTGATTGACTTGCCTGCGCGTAATTGGCGGACTGGCCTGAGTGCACATGATGTATTCATGGCAATCTGCGCGCCGGAAGTTATTGTAACACGTTCTCTTCGTCAAGCTGGTACGGCAACAATACCAAGCCGCTGGCTGCAACGCCTTGATGCTGTTTTGACATCACTTGGAATGCATTCCGCGCTTGATCGTGGACATGCGTCATTGTCGTGGCTTGAACAGTTGACCCCAATGCCTGAAGTCAAGTCTGTCAGCAGGCCGTTTCCAGTGCCACCTTTGGCCACCCGACCTCGAAAATTCTCTGCTACCGAAGTGGATAGCTGGATCGCCGATCCTTATGGCATTTACGCCAAGAAAATATTGAAATTGCGCCAGTTGGATGATCTTGATCGCGCGCCAGATGCCGCGCTTTGGGGCAATCTGTTTCATGACGCGCTCGCCATTCTAATCAATCGGTTTCCGTCTGGCCCACTGCCAGACAACGCGCTGGCTGAGTTGAGTGCCATCGGCAAAGATGTTTTCGCATTGCAATGGCAAAACCCCGGAGTACAGTTTTTCTGGTGGCCACGCTTCATGGCGGTTGCCAAATGGTTTGTGTCACAGGAACAGGCACGCCGCCAGACCATCACCCACAGCCACGCCGAAGTCAAAGGCGAGATAGTAATTGAAGGTCCCGCTGGCCCGGTAAAATTCACAGCCCGAGCTGACCGCCTTGATCTTGATGAAAAAGGAATGTGGCATGTCATCGATTACAAGACCGGAAGCGCGCCATCGGCCACCAAGGTTGCAAAGGGCCGTCGAACCCAATTGCTGATCGAAGCATTAATTGCTGCAGAGGGGGGCTTTGAGTCGCTTCCCGTCGCTGAGGTTGGTGCGATGCAATATTGGCAATTGTCTGGTACCCGAGGCAAGATTGCAGTCCCCACGAACGTTATGCCGGATGATTGGCAACCTACCGACACCCGCACCCACCTTAGCGATTTGGTCAGACTCTTTGACGATCCGGCCACCCCCTATCCAAGTGAGCCTGACATCAAACAGCGCCCGGCCTTTTCGCCCTATCGTCATCTCGCCCGCGTTGCGGAGTGGCAAGCGGAGGATGGCGATGAATGAAATTGTAAAGAAAGCCAGTGACGCTCAGGCTCTCGCCTCTGATCCGGTGGCATCAGCTTTCGTGTCGGCAAATGCTGGAACTGGGAAGACCAAATTATTGACTGACAGAGTTTTGCGCCTGCTACTTGAGGGTGCGGTGGCCGATGGCATTCTGTGCGTGACATATACACGTGCTGCGGCGGCTGAAATGCGAAACCGCATCGCCAGCAGACTTGCGCAATGGGCCATTATCCCAACGGTGGATCTTCGCAGCGATCTTGCCGGCATGGGGCTGCCCTCTCCCTCGCAGGAGGTGATCGCCAGAGCTCGCCGTCTCTTTGCACAGATGCTCGATAATGATCACGGGCCACGTGTCGAGACCGTGCATTCTTTCTGTCAATCCATTCTTGGCCGCTTCCCCATCGAGGCTGGGATTGCACCACGAACAGGTCTTGCCGATGATGCGGAACAGGACACCTTGCGAGCAGCAGCACGGGCCAATGTCATGCGGTCGATCGATAAGGGAACGACCCACGCCGTCATGTTGCTTGCCGAGCAGATCAATGAGGATCAGTTACAGACGGTGCTCACCAATTTTGTGCAGCGTGAGACACGGCTTGAAAAGCCAGATTTGGAGGAGCGACTCACTGCGCATTTTCGTGATGGTCTGGGTCTTGTTGATGCTGACCATGCTGACAGAATAATCCGCGAGGCCATTGCCAGATTTGATGAGGAAGGGCTCATTGCCACTGCCACCGTGCTTCAGGCGTCAGGTGTATCCAGTCATCAGAAGCGGGCGGCAAAGATGCATAGCTGGCTCGCCAATGATTGTGATGGCCGATGTGAAAGGATAGACCTGCTTGTCGAGGCGCTCTTTACTGATGGCAATCCGCGAAGCGTCCTCGCGAACCGTAAAATTCGAGATGATTTCCCGCGTTGTGAAGATGTGCAACGCAAAATTCAGGAGATGTTACTGCCTTGTATGTTGTCACGGGCTGAGCAGCGCTGCCGTGAGCTCACCATGGCGCTCTATCACTTTGGCATGGCCTTTCAGCGCGAATATTCGGCCCTAAAAAGAGCGCGGGGGCTGTTGGATTATGATGATTTGATCACCATTACCAATAATCTGATGGATCACAGCTCGGCGGCGCAATGGGTTGCATGGAAGTTGGATAATGGCATCAGGCATCTGCTCATTGACGAGGCGCAGGATACCAGCCCGTCACAATGGAAGCTGCTACGCCAGCTCAGTCTTGAATTTTTTGACGACCAGCCTGACGCCAATCCAGACGAGTTGGACCGCACCTTGTTTGCGGTGGGTGATTTCAAACAATCCATTTATTCCTTCCAGGGAGCTGACCCACGGGTGATGAATGCCAGTCGTACCGAATTTTCCAACCGGGCCGAGCAGCGAGAGCGAACTTTCCGGCAAGTATCCCTGTCCGTTTCCTTTCGCTCAAGTGAGCCAGTTCTAAAGCTGGTAAATGCCGCAATTGACGGACTTGACGGTATTGAGGATTTTACGCCGCATGAGGTGACTGATCGCCGCCGGGGCGGCTTTGTTGAATTGCTTCCTCATGTTGAGGCAGATGAAGCCAGCCCGGCAACAGGACCTTTCGTCCCATCTAAAATCGTTTCCGCAACGGGTGCCAGTGCAAAATCGGCAAATCAAATTGCCACAATGATCAAGGGTTGGATTGGTATCCGTAAGCTGGCTGATGGCAGGACAATGGCCGCACGCGACATCATGATTCTGTTGCGCAAACGTGGCAGCTATTTTGAGCAGCTTCTAGCAGCATTACGGCGGGCGGGGGTTGCCGTTGCTGGGGCTGACAGAATGCGGCTCGAAAACCAGATAGAAATTCAGGACCTCCTCGCACTCGGCGATGTCATCACGCTACCAGATGATGACCTGCAACTGGCGTCGGTTTTGAAATCCCCTCTGTTCGGTATGGATGAGGAACAATTGTTTGGCCTGGCCCATGACCGTGGTAAAAAATCTCTCCACGCAGCGCTTATGCAGCATGCCGGTGCAGACAGTCAGCTTGGTAAAATGGCTGATCATTTTGAGGAGCTGCGCAAAGCCGCTGATCAGATGTCTCTCTTTGCCTTTTTTAGCCATGTCATTGACAAGGGAGGTAGGGCCGCCTTCAGGGAACGGCTTGGCGCGTCAGTTGATGAGGCGCTTGATCATTTTCTAGCCCTGGCACAGAGTTTTGGTCATGCTGGCGGCGCAACTCTAACTAAGTTTCTGATGTTTGTTCGAGCGACGGGTGGCGAGATAAAGCGTGATCTGGATAATGAGAAGATTGATGCGGTTCGTGTCATGACGATCCATGGTGCCAAGGGTTTGGAGTCACCAGTCGTTGTGTTGCCCGATATGTTCCGAGCCACCCCGCCAAACGATCCTTTGTTTCGTGATGCCGAGACTGGTTTTGTTTATTGGTCTCCTGGCACTGCCTTTAGTCCGGATTTTCTCAACGCAGCCCGTGAGGATGCCAAGCGTCATGGTGAGCAGGAGGTCAAGCGACTTCTCTATGTTGCGTTAACGCGCGCACGTGAGGGTCTGGTGATTGCAGGCTGGTCAAAGCCGCGGGTCCGCGCCCTGGAGGGGAGTGACTATGAAATTCTTCGCACCTGTCTGACAGGTATGGAAGGTGTGAATGAGGAGAGTGATGGGACGCTGGCCTTGCGGCATCAGGGCAGCAGTGATGCACCGGCAAAAGTGGAGACTCTGCCGCGCGAGACAATCCGGCAGTTTGATGCGCCTCAATGGCTCTTTTCAGCACCGCCATCTGAGCCGAAAATGTCCAGACCAGTGCGGCCATCCGAGCCCGCTTTTGATCAACTTGCGCCCCGTCCTGCCGCTGCAACGCTGTCTTCTGGTGCGGCTCTGGTCAAGGGTCGGTTGGCGCACCGTCTTTTTGAAATTCTGCCAGCTCTTGATTCTGGAGTAAGGGAGAGTGCAGCACGTAAAATTATCAAATTACAGAATAATATTAGCAAGCAGGACGCAGAGTTGGTCTTTCAGGAGGTGATGACTGTTCTCGCTCAACCAACGTTGAGCCGCTTGTTTGCGCCCGATGCGCTGGCCGAAGTTCCAGTAAATGGTGTGGTCGCCGATGTCGGTGTTGCTGGGCAGATGGACAGGCTGCATGTAGATAACACGTCAGTTCTGTTTGCAGATTTCAAGACTGGCCAGCGGCCATCTGGCCCGCCACCGCCAGCCTATCAACGGCAGATGGCGCTGTATAGGGCGCTTCTTCAACAAATTTACCCGGATCATCGCATCGAGGGATGGATTATATGGACCGAGGATGCCAGCACGCAAAAAGTCACAAAGAAAATGTGTGCCGATTCATTGGCTGAGTTTGGTGATTTTTCATGAAACTACCTGTATGATCGTCTTTGTGGTCTTGCCTAACCGGCGACGATGCAGCAGGATTAGATGCTGTTGGCATGAGCCACTGGTGTCATCTGCAGGGGGGTTGTAAACCTATGGCCACAACAAATACAACGGATAGTGAATTTTCAACACATGTGTTGCAATCAGACACGCCAGTTCTGGTGGATTTCTGGGCAGAATGGTGCGGCCCTTGCAAGGCTATCGGTCCTGCTCTTGAAGAAATTTCTGAGGCCAAGGGTGATGCCATTTCGATCGTCAAACTGAATATTGACGAAAACCCGATGACACCGCAGCAATATAATGTTCGCGGCATTCCGACCCTTCTTATTTTCAAGGGTGGCGAAGTGATTGCCGAGAAGGTTGGCGCACTGCCCAAATCTCAGCTTGAGAGCTGGATCAATCAATCGATTGCCTGATAGTTGGCGCACCTGATGGGCGGGTGAGTTAGCAACTTAGCCACGTTCAAATTGGCGGCGTTTCGTTTATACTCAGCACATGCCCGGCAAGATAGAGTGACCCGCAAATGATGATCGGTGTTCCTGGGCTTGAGGCAGCTTCATTAGTAATTACAAGCGCGGCTTCCAATGATTTTGCGATTTGTGCCTCAAGACAAATTTCCCTCGCCGCATCACTCAGTTCGATAGCACTCAAGCTTGCATCTTGTCCGGGAATGGCAAGGCAGGTGACGGTCTGGGCGAGCGCTGCCAACGGCGCTAGGAATTCACGCGGGTCCCGCGTGTTCAATGCACCACAAATGATATGCCACGGACCGGAGGCAAGGTGCGGAAGCGCCGCCGCCAGCGCTTGTGCACCATGTTCATTATGCGCGCCATCAACCCAAATCTCGCAATTTGGCGCAAGGGCTGTCAGTTTTCCGTCGTCAAGTCGCTGAATTCGTCCGGGCCAAATGGCTGAGGTTATTCCAGCAATCATCTGCGCGGGTCTGTTTGTTCCAAAGCAGTGCAACATGACCGCTGCGGCGAGGGCGGCGTTATCACTTTGATGAATACCATACAAGCTTGGCTGCGGGAGGAGCGTCTTCTGCCCATCATGTATCAGACAAATACCACCGTCCAGCAAATATTGCCAATCGAAATCAACGCCAGCCATAATCAGTGATGTTCCGATTTTTGAGGCATATGCCGCAATGGCTGACGCGGCGGATGCCTCTTGGCGGCTGACGAAACAGGGGCTGTCAGAGCGCATGATCCCGGCCTTCTGCTGAGCGATTTCACTTATCTCATTACCCAGAAAATGTTCATGGTCGCGGGCGATCGGTGTGATCACAGTTGCCAGAGGAGAGTCCAGCACGTTCGTTGAGTCCAGTGCCCCACCAAGTCCTGTTTCAAGCAACAGCAGATCGGCTGGTTCACGGGCAAATGCCAGCATTGCTGCCGCGGTTGTGACTTCGAAAAAAGTCACAGCTGTGTTGCCATTGGCCTGCTCCACCTCTTCCAGCAAATCGGCAAGTCCGCCATCGCTAATCAGGGTTCCAGCAAGGCGGATACGTTCATTGAAATGGCATAGATGCGGTGATGAGTATACATGTACGCATAGACCAGCAGCCTCTGCCATGGCTCGCATCAGTGCAATTACCGAGCCTTTGCCGTTGGTGCCGGCGACATGCACAGTTGGTGGTAGTCTATGATGCGGGTTACCTAGCGTGGCGAGCAGGTGAAAGGTGCGCTCAAGGCCAAGGTCGATCAGCTTCGGATGAAGGGCTGCGAGACGAGCCAGCGCTGCTGCTGACCGGCGTTCGTCATTACTGCTTAATTGTGGTATCTGGTCATCTGAACCCATGGTCATTTTACGGTTTTTCAGGCGACCTTTGCGGCTGGCTTTTTTCCATCAGGAAGCCAAGCACACGGGCCATAAACGCATGTTGTTCGCTGCGCGCGACAACGCTATCCACCATGCCATGATCCTGGAGATACTCAGCTGTCTGAAAATCATCAGGCAGCTTTTCGCGAACGGTTTCCTCAATAACCCGTCGCCCAGCAAATCCGATTATGGCCCCAGGTTCAGCCAGTTGCACATCGCCAAGCATAGCAAATGATGCGGTCACTCCACCGGTGGTTGGGTGCGCCAGCAGGACTATATGTGGCAGGTTTGCATCGCGAACCTTGTCAACCGCCAGGATGGTGCGTGGTAGTTGCATCAGAGAGAGAACACCTTCCTGCATGCGAGCACCACCGCTTGATGGCACCGTGATCAATGCGGCATCAAGGGCGACAGCCTCATTCGCAGCGGCAACGATACCATTGCCAACCAAGCGCCCCATTGAACCACCCATGAATCTGAAGTCAAAGGCCGCCATCACCGCAGGCTTGCCTCCAATCGTGCCATGCGCTAAGGCAATGGCATCCGTAAGACCGGTCTTTGCGCGGGTGTCACGTAGCCGATCAGAATACCGACGGGTGTCCTTGAATTTCAACGGATCTTCGCTGATTGAATCCAACTCAACAAGAGTATATTTCCCTTCGTCAAACGTCATGCGAAAGCGATTTTCCGGTGACAGCGGCGCGTGATGCCCGCAGGTTGCGCAGCAATTATTCGCTTCTTCAAACTCCCGGTGAAAAATCATCTGTCCGCAGCTTTTGCATTTCACCCAGAGATTGTCGGGCACATCCTCGTGTTGAACCCATGCCTTGATTTTCGGCAAAACGGAATTGGTAATCCAGTTCACGATGTGTCTCCTGTTCCTGTGCTGCTAGCTGGCAGCAACACCCTTTGCAAGATCGCCAACAAATGCGGCAATTTTTTGCACCATCTCATCATGAGTGCTGCCATCATCCGACAGATTATTCGCAATAATATCAACAACAGCAGAGCCGACAACGGCGCCATCACTTAGGTTTGCGGCTTCACCCGCAGCCATGGGCGTGCGGATGCCAAAGCCCGTTACCACAGGCAAGTCCGTCACTGATTTGATGCGTTTATAGGCGTCATCGATTGACGCTCCGGCGGCGCTCTTCGTTCCGGTGATCCCGGTAATGGACACATAATATACAAAGCCGCTGGCTTCGGCCAAAACCGTGGGCAGACGGGCTTCATCGCTGGTTGGTGTGACAAGACGAATAAAGCTGAGGCCAGCCTGTTTTGCGGGCAGGCAGAGCTCTGCATCTTCTTCTGGTGGTAAATCGACGATGATCAGACCATCCACACCAATTGCTGCTGCCTTGTCGAGAAACTTTTGCGAGCCATAAATGTAGATTGGATTATAATATCCCATTAGAATGAGCGGTATCTCGGCGTGGCGCTCGCGAAACGCCTTCGCCATCGCCAACGTCTTTTCGAGGGTCACGCCACCTTTCAGCGCCCGCAGAGATGACGCCTGAATCGCAGGTCCATCAGCCATTGGGTCGGAAAAAGGCATGCCGAATTCTATGATATCGGCACCACCTGCGACAACAGCATCCAGTATTTTTCCTGAGGTTTCCAGATCGGGGTCGCCTGCCGTAACAAAGACGCCAAGTGTTCCACGGCCCTGTTCCTTTGCTCTGGCGAATGTCGTTTCAATTCGTCCCATTTTATGGTCTTTCTCGCGAAGATATCTCTAATAGGGAATGTGGCATTCTAGAGCAGTCCGCGTTCATCCAGCATCGGCAGCACAGCTCCCAGATCTTTGTCCCCGCGGCCACACATATTGAGAATGACAATGTCGTCCGGGTTCATGTCGCCTATGATTGTTCCGGTGAATGCCAAGGCGTGAGACGGTTCAAGTGCGGGTATGATGCCCTCAAGGCGGGAGCATAACTGGAAGGCAACAAGTGCTTCCTCGTCTGTAGCACTCACATAATTGACCCGGCCCATATCATGTAGCCAGGAATGCTCTGGCCCGATTCCCGGATAGTCAAGGCCGGCAGAAATTGAGTGCGCATCAATGATCTGGCCGTCCTCATCCTGCAAAAGATAGGTGCGGTTACCATGAAGAACGCCGGGTGTTCCACCGGTCAGCGATGCCGCATGCAGCCCGGACGGGATGCCCTTGCCAGCAGCTTCTACGCCGTAGATGCTGACAGACTCATCATCAAGGAACGGGTGAAACAGACCCATGGCATTTGAGCCGCCACCAATGCAGGCAATAATGGCGTCAGGTAACCGGCCCTCAGCCTCCATCAGTTGCTCTTTTGCCTCTTTCCCGATCACAGATTGGAAGTCACGTACCATCTGCGGATAGGGGTGCGGGCCGGCAACGGTGCCTATAATGTAAAAATGTGTTTGGGCATTCGCCACCCAGAAGCGAAGCGCTTCATTCATCGCGTCCTTGAGGGTTCCCCTACCCGATGTCACGGGATGAACCTTCGCGCCGAGCAGGCGCATGCGGTCAACATTCGGCTTTTGTCGCCTAACATCTTCCTCACCCATGAAAACTTCGCATTCCATATCGAACAGGGCGCAGGCGGTGGCTGTTGCAACACCATGCTGACCGGCACCCGTTTCAGCGATGATCTTGGTCTTTCCCATCCGCTTTGCCAGCAAGGCTTGGCCCAACACATTGTTGATCTTGTGGGCGCCGGTATGGTTCAACTCATCGCGTTTGAGGTAAAGCTTCGCGCCGCCAAAATGAGCGGTCAATCTTTCGGCAAAATACAAGGGGCTGGGTCGACCCACATAATGTTTCTGATAATAGGCGAGTTCCCGTGTAAAGTTGACTTCATTACAAGCAGATTTATAAGATCTTTCCACATTAAGAATCAGTGGCATCAATGTTTCGGCCACAAAGCGACCGCCATGAATGCCGAACCTGCCAGCCTCGTCGGGCTGGTTTACAAAGGAATTTACGATTGTGTCTGTCATTCTGTCTGTTCAGCGGTGTTTTAAACCGTGCCTTTATCCTAGTGTGAAATGGCCGAATTCAGCTCATGTTCTAACCTATTTGGGCAGCAGAAACAAAGGCGTGAATAAGTCGCGGGTCTTTTTTACCAGGTGCCGACTCAACGCCTGATGAAACATCAACAGCTTTGGCATTCGTGGTGACTACGGCACGCCCGACATTTTCAATCGAGAGACCGCCTGCCAACATCCATTTTGCCTTCCCGGCGTGGTTGGCGAGGAGGGACCAATCAAATCTATGCCCAGTGCCACCGGGCAACCCACCGGGATCTCCCTTCGCATCAAAAAGCAGCCAATCAGCAACGCCGTCCCACTCGTCGCAGACTGCCAAATCACCCGCAGAAGCAACGCGGATTGCCTTGATAATGGGCAGTCCATGGCGCGCCTTCAGCTTTTCAGCCTGAATAGGCGTCTCATCGCCATGCAGTTGCAGAATGTCAGGGTTTGCAAAGCTGATCATGCGGGTCATTTCCGCCTCATCCATATTGACCGTCAGGGCGACACGTTTCGGACCCGATTGCTGCTGTTCCTTGGCATGCTGGCTTATGAGAGCTGCCCGCTCAAAGGAAAGGTGACGGGGCGATTTGGCATAAAAAACCATGCCGACAAACGCCACACCAGCGTCTGCGCAGACATCATAATCCAAAGGTGTAGCAATGCCGCAAATTTTGACATCTTTTCGGGTCATTAGGTTTGCTCTCCAACCAGGGGTGTCTATTTATTCGTTGAGATCAAAGCAGAGTCATTGCTAGGCTGATTTTCAGCATCGGCAAGTCGCGCCTCCGCCTCACTCATCCGTTTTTTCCATTTTTTTCAATTTCTTCTGCGCATGCCAGTTGCTTGTGCGAATCGCAATTGTTGAAAGCCAGACAATCAGGCCCCCAGTTACGATACCTATTCCCAATGCTCCAAGAACGGCCAGCCAGACCGGGAGGCTCAACCCAGTTTCAAACGGCCACAAATAAAGGGTGACTTCGCTATCGTTGGAAGCGGCAAATACCATGCTGATGATCACCGCTATCACGGTAATGACAAGCCAGAGAAACCGGCCAATGAGGCGCATGTGTTTTGTCCGTTTTAGCGGTTAAGACGCTCGCGCATCCCTTTTCCCATTTTGAAAAAAGGCACTTTCTTTTCAGCAACTTGTACGCTTGTTCCAGTTCTTGGGTTGCGCCCTTTTCTTGCTTTGCGGTGACGCACTGAGAAAGCGCCAAAACCCCGCAATTCAACGCGGTCACCACGCTCAAGCGCGCCCCCTATTTCATCGACGATTGTGGCGACAAGTCGCTCTAGGTCGCGATGATACAGCGCTGGGTTCTTCGACGCTAACTTCGCTATAAGTTCTGAACGTGTCAACGCACCCACTCCGTTGCCAAAACAAATTGATTAAACTAAGTCAAAGGATGCCCTGTGCTGACTACATGGTCAACTTAATTGACCATAAATTCAACATTTTGAACAATTTACTGGGGTTCAGACGGGGATATGGCCAAATTTAGGCGTAAAAAGGCCGGCACCCGAGTTATGGTGCCGGCACTTTTCGTTATGACGATTCTATTTATCGTCGTCAGTATCGCGTTTCGCTAGCGCGGCCCCGAGGATGTCACCAAGGCTTGCACCATTGTCGGATGAGCCATAATCGGCCATCGCCTGCTTTTCTTCTGCTGTCTCACGGGCTTTGATCGACAAACTCAGCTTGCGTGTTTTCTTGTCGACATTGGTCACCGTAGCATCGACTTTTTCACCGATGGCGAATCTGTCTGCGCGTTGTTCGGCTCGTTCACGGCTGAGATCAGCACGGCGAATGAAACCAGTCATTGCGTCGCCAATGCTGACATCAAGGCCGTTGTCGGACACAGCGGTAACTGTACAAGTAACCGTCTCTCCTTTGCGGTAGGCGTCAGCCTGCCCAGCGAAAG
>CACCQD010000027.1 GCA_902547925.1 uncultured SAR116 cluster alpha proteobacterium
TTTTAAACCTTGCTGAAGGTGATGCGGTAGACGTTCTTGCTGGAGAAGCAGGGTCCGCCACTCCAGAATATATGGCACAACTAAGAGCAAAATTTGGTCTTGACCAACCTTTACCAGTCCAGCTTGCAGTTTATCTCAAAAACGCTTTAGCACTCGACCTAGGTTACTCTTTCCGCCACGATATGCCAGTCAGTGACCTTATATTTGATCGCTTTTTTGCTACCGGTCTTTTAATGATTTCCACAATCCTTCTAGCTGTTGGATTCGGAATTCTTCTCGGACTACTAGCGGCTATGCGCCTAAATACATGGAAAGATGCTGTGATCACAGTGTTTGCGTTGATCACCTATGCGACCCCACTTTTTTGGGTTGGCTTAATGATGATAGTGGTGTTTTCACTGAAGCTTGGGTGGTTGCCAACTAGTGGCATGGAGAATGTTGCTGCCTTCTACGAAGGGTGGGACAAGGTAAAAGATATTTCAGTTCATCTCATCTTGCCAACGGTTACTCTGTCACTGTTTTATCTGGCACTCTACACGCGCATGATGCGGGCCTCAATGCTCGAACAATATGGTCAAGACTATGTGGTGACAGCCAGAGCCAAAGGACTGACGGAACGGCGGATCACATTTGTCCACGTCCTGCGCAATGCCCTCCTACCTGTTGTGACTATGGCGGGCGTCCAGGTAGGCGCGCTTATCGGCGGATCAGTAATCGTCGAATCTGTCTTTGCCTGGCCTGGCCTTGGAATGCTCGCTTTTGAATCGCTGTTTGCAAGGGACCTCAACCTGCTGCTTGGGATTTTCATGCTGTCATCAATTCTAGTGATTGTGGTCAATTTAATAGTTGATATTATTTACTGCTTCCTCGATCCAAGGATTGAGGTCTCCTGACATGTCAACATTCTGGCAACGATATAAGCGTAACAGATCTGCAGTGTTTGGGCTTATTGTTATAGTGCTTGTAATCCTGATGGCCGCCACGGCTGATTTGCTTTATGCGTTTGACCCCTTCCGGTTGGCGGGAAAGCCGCTTTCAGGCCCCGGACTGAATGGTTTCTTGCTAGGAAGTGACTCGCTTGGACGAGATGTAGCAGCGGGTATTGTGCATGGCGCCAAGACTAGCCTGTTGATAGGGCTCATAGCGACATTGGTTGCTGTCTTCATCGGCATTGTTTTCGGTGCGTTCTCCGGATATTACGGAGGACGCCTTGATGATATCCTGATGCGTATCACCGAAATCTTTCAGACGATCCCCTCCTTCATTTTTGCCATCTTGCTGGTGGCCATCATGAAGCCGTCAATCGTCAGTATAGTCATCGCCATTGCCGTGGTGTCATGGCCGGGTGTAGCAAGGCTTGTCAGGGGTGAGTTTCTGGCACTGAAAAATCGGGAATTCGTACAGGCCTGTCATACCCTCGGCATGAATGATTTGCGCATTATGCTGCGTGAAATTCTGCCAAACTGTATGAGTCCGATTATTGTGATTGGCTCGCTGATGGTTGCTACGGCCATCCTGATCGAGAGCGGCCTTGCCTTTCTAGGTTTGGGGGATCCCAATATCATGAGCTGGGGGTTTCAGATTGGCGCAGGACGAACCATGCTGCGCTCGGCATGGTGGGTCTGCACCTTCCCCGGGGTTGCAATCTTGATAACGGTTTTGGCTATTAATCTTGTTGGTGAAGGGCTGAATGATGCCCTGAACCCCAGGTTGCGAGAGAGAAATTGACGGAAAAACTTCTTCAAATAGACAATCTGTTCATTGAATTGCCGACCGGCTCTGAGCGGCAACATGCGGTTCAGGACCTGTCGTTGGAACTTACTCAAGGTGAAACACTTTGTGTTGTTGGCGAGAGCGGGTCCGGAAAATCATTGACGGCACGCGCGGTAATGGGTCTGTTGCCAGCACCGCATGTCCGCGTTTCCGGCGGACAGATCAATTTCAATGGTGAGGATGTAACCAAAGCAACATATGACAGGTTGCGGGACATTCGCGGCAGCGAGATATCGATGATTTTTCAGGAGCCGATGACCGCACTTAACCCGGTAATGTCCATCGGCAACCAGATTGATGAGATCTTTCGCTATCATGTGAGTTTGTCGCGCTCCGAACGAATTGAGCGGGCAATAGAATTGCTGCGGGACGTTAATTTGCCAAACCCGGAGCAGATCATGAATGCCTACCCGCATGAACTATCCGGAGGACAGCGGCAGCGCTCAATGATTGCGATGGCACTGGCGCTAAAGCCACAGATTTTGATCGCTGATGAACCGACAACCGCGCTTGATGTGACAACTCAGGCGCAAATTCTAAAATTGATCCGTGACATGCAGACCGCCAGCAACACAGGTGTGCTTTTCATAACGCATGATTTCGGCGTTGTTGCCGACATTGCTGACCGGGTAGTGGTGATGCAGCATGGCATTGTTGTAGAAAGCGGAACAGTAAATCAGGTTCTGAATTCGCCGGAACACCCCTACACGCAGGCTCTCATCGGTGCGGTGCCAAGCCTCATGCCGCGCGAGGCACGTTCGCGGTCAGAGAAAACCGTTTTGCAGGTCAAGGGTTTGAACAAGACCTTCGGTGGGGGCAGAAGTTTCTTTGGCCTTGGCAAGCTAAACCGTGAGGTTAGAGCTGTAAAGGATGTTGAGCTTGATCTTCACAAGGGTGAAACGCTTGGCGTTGTTGGTGAAAGTGGATCGGGTAAATCCACGTTGGCGCGATGCATAATCCGCCTGATGGATACCGACTCGGGAGAGATATCTATTGACGGAAACGAGATAAATGGTCTCAGCCGGGCAGAGATGCGTCCGTGGCGCCACAAGATCCAGATGGTCTTTCAGGATCCCTTTGCCTCCCTGAATCCAAGGGTGCGGGTGGGAGATATCATTGCTCAGGGTCCTGTTACGCAGGGCGTCGACCGGGACGAGGCGATCAAGCGGGCGCGTGAACTCATCTCCATCGTTGGCCTTGATGGGAGAGCTTTTGACAGGTTTCCACATGAATTTTCCGGTGGTCAAAGACAGCGCATCGGAATCGCACGGTCACTTGCACTCAAGCCAGAAATTCTGATCGCCGACGAACCGGTGTCGGCGCTGGATGTGTCCATTCAAGCGCAAATCCTGAAACTTCTCGATGAAATTCGTGACCAGATGAATCTGTCCATGCTGTTCATTACACATGATTTGCGTGTTGCCGCACAAGTCTGTGACCGCCTTGCTGTGATGCGCTACGGCGAGATTGTCGAGACAGGTGCCACGGCCAAACTTTTTGCCAATCCACAACATAGCTACACACGCGATTTGTTGGCCGCGGTACCCGGTAAAGAATGGAAAACCGGTGCCAAATCAACATCAGTCAAGTCCAGGACGAAATCAGCCTAGGTAAGCGCATTTTTGGTGCGTTGATTTTTCAAGGAGACGCAATGCCAGATCTTCTCGGAACCATTGAAAGTTTGACGGATTGTTATACGGCGGGAAGCCTAAAACCGAGCCAAGTCGTTGCTGCGCATATCGATCAAATCAGCAATAGAGACTCAAGGCTTGGTGCCTTTCAGAACGTCTTTTTTGACAAGGCCATGGAACAGGCCAGCGCCGCCGACAAAATGTTGTCTGCTGGCTACAGGCTGGGACCACTTCACGGCATTCCATTCGCATTGAAAGATATTTACGATTGTGAGGAGCATATCTGCACGCGTGGGTCAATGGCCCTCAAAGACCGTGTATCACCTGTCACCGGAACCGTTGTTCACCGCCTGCTCGCGGCGGGAGGCATCCTTCTTGGCCGCACCAAGACGGTTGAGCATGCCTTTGGGGCATGGGGGACAAACCAAAAGATGGGAAGTCCATGCAACCCTTGGATAGCGGATAACCACCACATTGCCGGCGGTTCGTCCTCGGGGTCGGCAGTCGCCACAGCTGCTGGCATGGCGGTTTGTGCGATTGGGTCTGATACTGGCGGCTCTGTGAGGTTGCCAGCGTCGTTTTGCGGTGTTACCGGATTGAAAATCACAGAGGGGCGGTTGCCGTGCGATGGAATTATGCCTCTGTCACATACACTTGATACCCCGGGGCCAATCACCCAGACAGTTGCCGATAGTGTCATTTTGTTTGATGTGATGGCAGGACGGGATGGCACGGTGATCGACGCTGAAAGACGAAACGGCGCAGGTATATATACGGCGCTGCACGATAGGGTGGCCGGATTGAGATTTGGCAGCATATCAAATAAGGAACGGGCGCATTGCTCCAACGCTGTTTTGGCAGGCTATGACAATGCCCTTTCCGCGTTGCAGGAAATGGGAGCGTTGACGTCCCCTTTTTCTTCACCGTTTGGATATGGCGATTTGGCAGATGACAATGGTACCATTACCTCGATCGAGGCTTATGCCAATCATGGTCACCTCTATGAGCAGGCAGATTTGCCGATGGATGAGGATGTCCGCAAGCGGGTTATGCAAGGCAAGACATATCCGGCATATGCCTATCTGGAAATGCTCAAAGAGCGACGGCGCAAGGGACAGAAATTCATTTCAGCGATGCAGGGATTTGATGCCCTGTTGACGCCAACCACCACCTGCACAGCACCACCTCTAAGTGAGGTCAATCAGTCAATCTCTCCGGCACATTTCACCCGTCCATTCAATTATCTTGGACTCTGTGGCCTGAGTGTTCCCATCGGTCTGGCAGATGATGGCCTGCCGCTCGGCCTGCAGATTGTGGCGCGTCCCTTTGATGAGGCAATGGCTGTCCGGGTCGGCAGTTGCCTTGAAAGGACATTGCCCAAAATTGGTCGGCCATAGTTCCGCGTCTGTTAAACTCTAAGAAACACCCACAAACCGGTTTACCACGTTGCGCAGCAGACGGGACACATCATTGTCAAATTTGTTCCACGGCAGGCTGCCACAAAAGGTAATTGAACCAACAGCGAACACTTCACCGCCAGACGGTGTTTTAGCATACACCATATCAGCACGTTTTGCCTGCGCCTCACTACCGCCTGACAGATTGGTGAGGTGAGTGAGCTGTTCTTCTGGCACAAGCATGAAACTGTTGCCAAAGGACTGTGCAAGGATGGTGATATCCAATCCGTTATCAAGGGCAGGATCGACACGATCAAGCTCAAACCCGGCTGCACCATTGCCGCTAAAACCAAAATCGCCAATCACATCATCATTGATACCGTTGAAGACCCAATCAAAAGCAGGCTTAAAACAGATGCGTTGATAGCCCTCACCAACAAACACACCCTGCGCAGCAAAACCAATTCCAACAAGCTGCTGAGGCGGCCTTGCGTTCCGCCTCCACAATCCACCATAGGAGCCGTCAAAGCCATTATAATACTCGCCAGGTTCCGATGCCCACGCGCGCAATCCATCTTCAGCCCGGCGAATTTCGAGCAAATTGGGATCTTCTGAATGTCTGACAATGCGCCAATAAAATCCGTTACCCCCGAGATAGATCAATCGTCCGCCCCCATCGCGATAGGCCAGCAGAGCATCTAGCGTGGCCGCGGTGTGATATTCCGGGTGAGTGCCAGTCATTACGGCATCGTAACCCCTGATTACTTCAACACCTTCGCGGTCAAGCTCATCATCGGTGATAATGTCATACTCGATGTCCTGATTATGCAGCCATGAGATGAGATGACTGTCGGCCTGAAAATGTCGCAATCCGGAACAGGTCGCCGCGCCAAAGGTGATGTATCCGGGACGCAGGTTGAAAAGCGGCCTTTTATGAGAAGCATGACAGATGCCACTTCCATCAAGAAAGGTGTTGTAGGTGGACAAGCCATATTCGCGGTGCGCCGCTGGATTATGGGGATAGGCCCCATCTGAGGCGATACGGTCCTGCCAGGATGATGAGTAATCCGGGCGCGCATGATTGCCATAAATCGCGTAGGTAAAGGTGGAGACCAGAACGCACAGCTTTGCCGTTGGCTTGCCTTTTGGGGGACAGACAAAAAATGGCATGGCATCTTCATGCTCACCGCTGGAGATGCGCATCACATAAATGCCCGATGGCATGGATTGCGGCAGGTCGAGGGAAAAGCTGGTATCCCAGCCAAAATCATAGACGGCATCCTCATTGAAATGGATAGCTGCATAATGCTCAGGTTTGTGACGCCAGCACATTTCACTGGCGTCCCACAGGCTGCATCGAACCGCCCGGACCGGCGCGTTTACCAAGCGCAGCTCATGACCTACTTTGCCAAGACTGCTTGGCACGTTCAGCGAGGTCATCTCATCAGCGAGATTCCAGTTCCCAACCACTTCCCCATCAACACAAACTACTGGCGCTTCGATTCGGCCGTTGAAAAAATGTGCGATTGAGCCACCCAGATCACACGCCGCAAGGACAAGTGCACCCTCCAACACAGGGGCCAAAGTTGTTTTCGTTTCGACAGTCATGCCCTCATCCCGGGCACCATTGCGAATTTCATCAACCCGCAAATTCATCTGCCCGTCAATGGTAATCATTGCGGTGATTTTCCACCATCGTTTCAGGGTTAGTGGTGCAGGTACAACCAATTCAGACGCGGAGTCTGTCCAACAAACCCTCCCTTCGCCATCAAGCATGATTTCAATGTTCCCCAAGGACATGATCGTTTGTCGATTACCTGTCAAAATGGTTGGCATAATGGTGACGGAAAATTCGATTTTTTCACCCACAAATTGTGAAACTGTCTCTGCTGTCACTGCATATGAGCCAGGGGTAAATTTCTGTTCCCGGCCCTCAAATTCTAGAGGCGCAAACAAATCATCGCAGCGTGTCTCAACAACACCCATGCCAGATGGATTGGCGTCAGCGGAGATAGAGCGAGACAGCTGTGCCAATACGGAAGTTTGGGTTTTACAGGAAATTTTAAAATCCAGCGTTTCACCCGGCCGCGCCGACAGTCTGTCCGAATAACCAATAAGTTCGATTGCCATTGAGCTCTCACCACACATAACATCTCTAACCTGCTCAGCATATCAAGCTACTGAGGTTGGCGCACCAGCTAAGATGTCTCTTTTGCTGACCGCTTTTGAAAATCTTTATCCAGAGATTTATGGTCGCCCCTTCAACCCGTACCGAACAGTTTGGCTTTTTGCGATCGATCGGCTTTATGATAGGGTTGCACGCGTGGAAATTTCTATCCACCAATGACAACAAGGGTGCCGGGCTATGAGCCGAGAAAAAGCTGTTCCAACCATTCAAGTCGATGATGAGAAAATCAGGGTAACGAGGTGGGATTTCACACCCGGTGCTGAGACCGGGTGGCACACGCACGGGATGGATTATGTCGTCGTTCCCCTAACGGATGGCACACTCTCGGCTGAACTTCCAAACGGCTCGGTTGTGGGCAATCACCTTACTATCGGAAGCTCATATGCTAGAAGCGCGGGGGTTGAACACAACATTGTCAATGCAAGTAGCTCCCCTTTCAGCTTCATCGAAGTGGAGTTCAAGCAACCGTCATAAATCCCTGAAACTTTATCGACAGGACTATTGTGACTGCTCCAATGCTTCAAAACCATGCCAAAAATTTCGGATAAGACCCTCCCTCAAGTCAAATCTGACGAGACGCGGAAAAAAGAGCGGCGCCCCGGTGAAACACAGACATTTAAATACAGCGAATATCAAGGAAAAAACAGTGAGAGACATTCTATCTAACTTCCCTCGGGTAAGCCTTTGTCACCAACCGACAGCGTTGGAAGAAATGCCTCGTTTGAGTGAAGCGCTCGGTGGTCCCCGGCTTTGGATCAAACGCGATGATTGTACTGGCCTTGCAACAGGTGGAAACAAGACACGCAAACTCGAATTCCTGATGGCTGCTGCACTTGAAGCCAATGCCGACATCATCGTCACGCAAGGTGCTGTGCAGTCAAATCATGTCCGTCAGGCGGCAGCTGCAGCCTGCAAACTCGGGCTGGATTGTCACGCTCTGCTGGAACGCCGAGTTCCCAGCAAAGGTGACGATTATGAACAGACTGGTAACGTCTTCTTTGACCAGATGTTCAACACCCAGATCGAGTTTCGCCCACCCGGCCTAGATATGAATGCCGAGGCGCAGCAAGTGGCTGAAAAACTCCGCTCACACGGCCGCACGCCCTATTTCATCCCCGGCGGAGGGTCAAACGAAACAGGCGCCCTTGGCTATGTCTCATCGGCACAGGAGCTTCTTCACCAATTTCGAGAAAACAAACTAACCCCAAAACTCATTGTGCTCTCCACAGGCAGCGCCGGCACACATGCTGGCATGATTGCCGGGTTTCACGCCCTTGACTGTGATATACCGATCATGGGTATTAGCGTGCGCCAGCCAGAAGATATCCAAATAGACAATGTCTATAAGCTAGCTGTCAAAACAGCCGCCCTGCTGACCGACAAGACGCTGTCGCGTGATAGGGTTCTTGTTGACGATGGTTATGTTGGTGAAGGCTACGGCATTCCAACAGATGGAACCCTTGCGGCGATCAACATAGTGGCACGCAATGAGGGGATTTTGCTAGACCCTGTCTATTCAGGAAAAGGAATGGCAGGACTGATCGGCCAGATTGAAGGCGGCCAGATCAACAGTGATGGAGAGGTCGTCTTTCTCCATACCGGTGGGGCCGTTTCGTTATTCGCTTATGAAGATCAGTTTCTTGCCGAATAGGCTAACGGATCACTTATGAGAATCACCACAATAAATGTCTTTCAGGTCGACCTTCCTCTAAAAGAAGGGCGTTACAGCTGGTCAAATAATAATTTTGTTGAGACCTTTGACAGCACCATCATCGAATTGAAAACTGATGAGGGCCTGCAGGGATATGCGGAGTGCTGTCCGCTTGGCTCAGCCTATCTTCCCTCATTCGCCCTCGGCGTCCGGGCTGGGCTGGCAGAGATGGCACCCCGACTCATTGGACAGGACCCTCTCAATATCGGTCAAATCAATCGGATCATGGACAACACATTGCGTGGCCACCCCTATGCCAAGGCGCCCATAGATATTGCCTGCTGGGATCTCTTCGGAAAAGCCACGGGACAGCCACTTTTTAATCTGCTGGGCGGCGCAGCACAGGATGACATTGTTCTCTATCGCGCCATCAGCCAGGACACACCAGACGCCATGGTCGAGAATATCAAAGGCTACGCGGCAGAGGGCTATACCAAGTTCCAGCTAAAAGTTGGCGGGACAACGAATGACGACATCGAGCGCATTCATGCGACGCGGGCAAGCCTCGACCCATCACATCTGTTGATTGCAGACGCGAACACTGGCTGGACAAGACATGAAGCGGCGCGCGTCGTAAACGCGATCAGCAATCTTGACGTTTATTTGGAACAGCCATGCCTGACTTATGAGGAGTGCCTGTCAATCCGGCGACGGACCAATCTACCCTTCGTACTGGATGAGGCAATTGACAGGCCAGACCAATTGGTAAGGGGCATTGGCGAAGACGCAATGGATGTCATCAATCTCAAAATATCAAAAGTGGGTGGATTAACGAGGGCAAAACTGATGCGCGACCTCTGTGTCGCGCAAGGCCTACCAATGACCATCGAGGATACATGGGGTGGTGATATCATCACCGCTGCCATCGCCCATCTCAGCCAATCCACACCGGCAGAATTCTGTTTCTCAGCAACCGACTTCAACAGCTATGGTACCGTCTCGATAGCCAAGGGCGCACCAAGCCGCGTGAATGGGCGGATGGTTGCATCGGATGCAGCCGGCCTTGGCATCACACCAGTTTTTGATGTGTTGGGCGACCCTGTCGCCACTTACTGATAACCCCACTCCCGCGAAAGAGCTGCGGCGGGATAGAACCGTCTAAAATAAAACGGCCTGACCTTTACTTGCCGATTCCTGAGCAGCCTGACCCATACGAACCGCCCAGATACCATCATCAATCGTCACCTCGACGCTGCCAATGCCGCGGACAACTTCGAGGAATTTCTCATGCTGATAGTAGGTCGAACCATTGTGGTCACCAGCAGCGAGAATGGTTTCATCGACTGGACATTCAATGGTAACAGGGTTACAGGCCACGCGGGGGCTGTCGATCAGCTGTGCCATAGGCTGCCTGTCTTTGGGGCCTGTCCAGAGCCGCGCTGGCCCGGGCACCTTTACCTCGAGCTTGCCTTGTGAGCCAACCGCATGGATCATCTCCTGAAACTGTGAGCCGTCAGCAAACATCGAAAGTTCAAGTGCTGCCCTTGCGCCATTGGTAAAATCTACCAGCACATATCCACAATCCCAAATATCAGGTGTCTTGCCGTCATATGTCTCGTTCAGATGATTGACCACCTGGCCAGCGCTTGCCATTACCCTGACAGGATCAGATTTCAGCGTCAGGCGCATTAAATCGAAAAAATGACAGCATTTTTCAACAAAGGTGCCACCCGAGTTACGATTGAATCTGTTCCAATTGCCAACTTTTTTGAGAAATGGATAACGATGCTCGACAATTGTTAGCATCTTGACTCCTCCGGTCGCGTCATCTGCCCGCGCCAGAAATTGCTGCATGGGTGGCATGTAGCGATATTCCATCGCCACCCAAACAGGTGCGTTGTACCTGCGCTTGAACGACTCCAGCCGGCTCCAATCTTCCGGTTTGGTAAATAACGGCTTTTCCACGAGGATGGGAAGAGTGACGCTGGCAGCAATCGCTTCGAGTTGGTCTACATGGCAGAAATTTGGGCTGGCAATGAGCAGACAATCAAGTTGGTCATGCGCCAAAAGACGATCAATATTGTCTGCCAGAACCGCCTGTGGCGCAAGTTGTAGAGCACGCAACGCCATTTCAGGGTCTGGCTCATAAATCACCTGTGTGGCCGCGTCCTCCAACAACGCGATATTCCGCAGATGCTCCTGCCCCATCATCCCGCACCCGATAATTCCGTAATGTATAGTCATTTCAGCAATCCCCTATCTCAATCTTGCAACATACCGCACCGTCATCGGGTTGAACCAATTGCGCGAATATTCCACTCTTACATCGTCCTGCGACCAGCCAAAGCGCTCCACAAATCCTACCTGTTGACCGCTCTTCAGGGGGAAGCGATCATCCCGCCAATCGGGAACAGCGGCCAGGCCAACCCAATCTTCGGCGCGGACAATCCAAAGACCAAGCTGATCGCGGTAAAATTTGTATAGCGACTGGGAAACCGCAGCGGGGTTGATTTTGCCTACCACAGATCCATCAAGCCAAATTTCCTCCAACGCCGCGGGCACATCGTCCAGATAACGAATCCGGCGAAAACGGTGGCCAAAATCGGCAGTTCCGAATGATGGCAAATCATCCGGTTTCGCGATGGTCTCGATTGAAACGACACTCGCCGAGGGTAGACCGCCGCCACCGGGTAACTCCAACCTGAAAAATGAATAAATCGAGTCATGATTTTCATTTTTCTGAACATAGTTCCCCGAACCCTGACGGCGGATCAAAAGACCCATTTCCGTCAGACGAGCCAAAGCCTTACGCAAAGTGCGAACTGCTACCCCATATCGCTTAGCCATTTCCCTTTCGGTTGGCAAACGCTCTCCATCGACGAGCAATCCTGCACTTATTTCACGCGAAACCTGCTCGGCAATTTGCAAATAAATTGGCAGATTTCCATGATTTTTTACATTGGATAGCAGCGTATCGATTGGAAATTGATGCACCATTGATTAATCCCTTCGCCTATGCTCTAGTCGATTCAATGCGAAAAGGAAAGTGCCATGTCAATCGTTCCGATCACAAGCCCACATCTGGCCGCTGCCGAAGTCAGTTTCTTTTCCGCGCTCTGTTCAGATGATTTCGAATTTTTAGGCGTTCCCACCAATGATCTGCGCTCCAGTTGGGAACATTGCTCGGACATTGTAAAACGTGCCGAGGCGAATGGCTTTCGCAATATTCTGTGTCCGTCATCCTATCAGGTCGGTCAGGATACCCTGTCCTTTGTGGCGGGATGCGCACCGCTAACAAACAAAATCAATCTGCTGGCGGCGGTGCGCTGTGGCGAGATGCAACCAATCATGTTGGCCCGCACAATCGCAACGTTGGACCATATGCTAGAAGGCCGGTTGACAATCAACATCATCAGCTCCGACTTTCCCGGACAGACGGAGGACAGCCGCTACCGCTATCGGCGTTCGCAAGAAGTTGTCGAAATTCTCCGACAGGCCTGGACGCAGGATGAAATAAATTTTGAAGGTAAGATCTACAAATTTGAGGGACTGACCACGGCACCGGCCAAACCATATCAGATCAATGGTGGGCCTTTGCTCTATTTTGGCGGCTACTCGCCTGCCGCGGTGGATTTATGCGCACAATATTGTGATGTCTATCTGATGTGGCCAGAAAGCCGCGAGGACCTGTCTGACCGCATGCGCACGGTGCATCAACAAGCCGAGACATATGGCCGAACACTGGATTACGGCTTGCGGGTGCACATGATCGTTCGTGATACTGAGGGAGAGGCCCGTGAATACGCGGAAATGCTGGTTTCAAAACTGGATGACGAAGAAGGCCGTAAAATCCGCGACCGGGCATTGGACAGCACGTCCCTTGGCGTTGCGCGGCAGGCACGTAATCGCGAACTGGCGGATATGGAAGGATTCATCGAACCGCATCTTTGGACCGGGATTGGACGGGCGCGGTCAGGTTGCGGGGCCGCACTTGTCGGCTCAGCCGATCAGATTTTGAGCGAGATTGAGGCCTACCAGAAGATGGGAGTCAGAAGCTTTATCTTCTCGGGCTATCCGCATCTGGATGAATGCGATCATATCGGTAGATTGATCATGCCGGAGCTAAAGACATGCTCCCTTCCTGAAGCCTATGGCAGAATGCCTGCCGAAACTCCGATGACGCCGCTTGGTAGGGGAGATCGAGTATAATGAATCGGGTTAAGTTGAACGAACAACTCTCGCTGTCACGCATGGCCTATGGCATGTGGCGCTTGGGCGACGATGAAGACACCTCCACAGCACATGTGCAGGCCAAGGTTGACGCATGCCTTGCACAAGGCATTACAACCATGGATCAGGCCGACATTTATGGCGGTTACATGGCGGAGGAAATTTTCGGAAATGCCCTAAAAGGCACCAGCCTTCGTTCTGAAATTGAAATTGTCACCAAATGTGACATTTTGGCACCAGCAGGCCGCCACGCGCAGGCAAGGGTGAAATATTATGACACCAGTCGCCAGCATATCACGCAATCCGTCGAAGACTCACTCAGACTGATGGGGATTGAGCAGATTGATCTGTTGCTCATCCACCGCCCTGATCCGATGATGGATCACCATGAAACAGGCACCACATTGGATGATCTCGTCGCCTCCGGAAAAGTCAGTAATATCGGCGTCTCAAACTTTCGGCCATGGGACATGGATCTTCTGCAATCGGCGATGAAAACCAGGTTGGTGACCAATCAGATTGAAATCAGCGTGATCGCCAATGACGCCTTCACAAACGGAGATCTGGCCTATCTACAGCGTCACGATATCAAGCCAATGGCATGGTCGCCACTGGCCGGGGGCGCATTGTTCACTGACGCAAATGCCAGCCTGATTGCGATTATGAAGAGGCTGGGCGACAAACAGGGAAGAGATACCTCCGCCGTCGCCCTTGCATGGATTATGGCTCATCCGGCCAACATCATTCCAGTTGTTGGCACAAATAATCTTGATCGGTTAAGGGCTCTTTCCACTGCCTTTGATGTCGACCTTGGCCGTGAGGATTGGTTCGAAATTTACACCGCTGCACTTGGTCATGAGGTGCCATGATGAACGTAGTCCATTGGCACCAATTAATTGGAATAGGGAGACAGCAATAGGTAGTTGTAGATGAGAGCTCTTAATTTTCCCATTCAGATATTGGCGCGGTGTAACACCGTCATTCTGCGGCTAGGTCGCCATCTATCGGTTATCACTCTAGCATTGATGGTGGTCATCATGCTGTTGCAGGTTTTTTTCCGTTATGCCCTCAATAACGCCCTGCCCTGGCCAGACGAGGCGGCGCGCTTTTGTATGTTGTGGATGACTGGATTGATGGCACCTCTGGCGCTCCGGCATGGGGGATTTGTGGCAATTGACATGTTCCAGCAGACGCTCCCCCGGCTGTTGGCGACAATCTTGCAACTAACAATGTGGTTGGTGGCGCTGATTGTTCTAATCGTCGCAGTACAGATAGGCTGGGATCATTTTAATGCAGGCTGGCTGTTCAAATCCTCATCAATGAAAATTCCAGCTGGCCTGATAAGCGAGCGGCCCGTGCGCATGCCTCTTGCCTATAGCTACCTATCACTGTTGCTGTCCGTTTGCTTGATGATTTGTGTGAGCGTGGAGCTGACAATGCGTCATGTCCGACAACTTCTCACAGGACATGATCCATTGCTGGACAATCCAGTCAGTCAGAGGGCCGACTGATGCTAATCTGGTTCCTACCCCTGTTTCTGTTGTTTCTGGCGCTCGGCATGCCAGTGTTCTTTGGCCTTGTGGCGGCACCGGGAATTCTTCTGTGGCTGAACGGTCAGGAGCGTGACATCGTCCTGCTCTACCGCAACATCTATAACGGCATGGACAGTTTTCCGTTAATGGCTGTGCCATTTTTCATGCTTGCTGGTGAGTTGATGAACAAGGGTGGAATCACCACCCGGCTTGTTGAATTCAGCCAGGCCTTGATGGGCCACCTGCGCGGTGGTTTGGCGCATGTAAATGTTCTCTCTTCAATTCTGTTCGCGGGTCTGTCTGGATCTGCCGTTGCCGACACCTCTGCGCTTGGCTCAATGTTGATTCCGGCAATGGAAAAACAGGGATACACACGCCGCTTTGCTGCAGCGATTACTGCCGCCAGTTCAGTTATCGGCCCCATCATCCCACCCTCAGGTATCATGATTATCTATGCCTATGTCATGGGTGAGAGCGTTGCCGCTCTGTTTCTGGCAGGCATTGTACCCGGTATTCTTGTTGGCACAGGACTGATGGTGATGATCAAGCTGTTGGCCGATAAGTATGATTTTCCTGCGGCCAGCCGTCGCTATAGCTGGCGTGAGCGTGGCGATGCCAGCCTCAAGGCGTTCTTCCCACTGATGACGCCGGTGATCATTCTTGGTGGCATTCTGCTAGGAGTGTTTACCCCCACCGAAGCTGCTGCTGTCGCCGTTGGATATGCCCTCTTCATTGGTCTGTTTGTGCTAAAGACTTTGCGGGCCCAAGATCTGCCAGACATCCTGTCACGCGCTGCCATGACATCAGCTGTTGTCCTGTTGCTGGTGGGTGCGGCAATGGCCTTTAAAACCGTGGTTAGCCTCTCGCATCTGCCTGAAACATTGGCCACGTTCATTCTGTCATTATCTGAAAACCCACTAATCCTATTGTTCCTGATCAATATCCTGCTGTTTGTTGTCGGCATGTTTCTGGATGCGGGACCAGCAATCATCATTCTTGGGCCCATCCTTGCGCCAATCTTCATCGCGCTTGGGGTGGATCCAGTGCATTTCGCCATCATCATGTCAGTCAATCTGACAGTGGGATTGGCGACACCTCCAATGGGACTCGTGCTATTTGTGGCATCCTCGGTGTCTGGTGAACGAGTAGAAACAATCGCCCGCGCCATCTTGCCATTTCTTGCCGTGGAAATTCTGGTGATTTTTCTGATCACCTACTTCCCGGCACTTTCGCTGACCATTCCTCGCTTGACGGGGTTTGTTCAATAATGTTGCTTTAACCGTTACCAATGAAACAGGGAGGAAAATATGATTAAGGCATTTTTGCGGGCAGGACTGGTTGTCGCTGCCCTTGTAGGATATGGCAGCGCTGCCATTGCCGCCGACTATACGATCCGTGCAACTGCAAATTCGAATGAAAATGACGAGGATTATGACGGTCTCATTGTCTTCAAGAATTTTGTAGAATCAGCCTCCAATGGGGCAATTGCCGTCGAACTGTTCATTGGCACACAATTGTGTTCAAAGGGCGCTGAGTGTCTTCAGGGTGTAGCTGATGGATCAATCGACGTTTACATCTCCACCTCCGGTGGCGCTGCTGGTATCTTTCCCTATGTGCAGGTTCTTGATCTGCCATATCTGATGTCAGATGATCGCATTGCAGAGCATGTTCTCGCCGGCGATTTCACTCGCATGGTCCGCGAAATGGCTCTGGCCGACTCTGGGGCTAAGATTCGCTTGATGACAATTGGCAACACTGGTGGATGGCGTAATTTTGCCAATACCAAACGCCGCGTGCAAAACCCCGGTGACATGGAGGGATTGAAAATCCGTACAGTTGTCGCTGATCTGCCGCAGGAATTAGTCAAGGCGCTCGGTGCATCTCCAACACCCATCCCATGGCCGGAGTTGTTTACCAGCTTCCAGACCGGTGTGGTCGAAGGATCAAAGAACGGCATCACTGACATCATGGGCATGAAATTTCCTGATGCTGGGTTGAAATATGTGACACTTGACGGCCATGCCTATATGGGCGCTCTGTGGTGGATGTCAAACGACAAATTCATGGCCATGCCAGAGGAAATGCGTCAGATCGTGGTTGATGGTTTTGCCCAGCTCCAACAAGCAACTTTTGCATCACCGAAGCGTAAGTCAATTCAGGCTTATGCCGATTTTGTCAGCGGTGGCGGTGATCTCTATGTGCCAACACCAGCAGAAAAAGCCGCATTCAAAGAAGCAGCTTCACCGGTTTATGATTGGTTCAAGGGAAATGTTGATGGCGGCGAAGCTGTCTTTGATGCCCTGACCAGCGCTGTTGCTGCCGCGGAAGCCGACATCAATGCCGGCCGCGCAAAAGATCTGAATTAGATCTGATAAGGCAAGACCAAAACCGGCAGAGTGGGTGCATTGCTACCACTCTGCCCCATGCTTAACATGGCAAAAAATCTATCGAAACGGAAACAACCAGACGCGGTAATCGTCGATCAGTTCATGCGCTTTTTCAATCTGCTCAGCTGTCATTTTCTTAACGACCTCTTCCTGACTTATCGCCGCATCAGGATCGCCCCCTATCGCCGAAAGCACATACCATGTATAGGCACGGACAAGATCAGGCGCTTGCAAGCCCCGGCCAATCTCGTAATACCATCCAACGCCGGATTGCGCCCCCGGATGTCCCTTCATTGCAGAGCGCAGATACCACTCAAAGGCACGCACATCGTCACGCTCAACACCCAATCCCATGGCATACATGACACCTATCAGTTCTTCGGCATCCGCATTGCCAGACCGTGCAGCTGGCCACAACTCCTGCATCGCCTCTGCGAAACGGTTTTCTTCCATAAGATCACGGGCGTGTTCGATCTCCGCCAGCGCAAGCATCGGCCAGAGACAGAACATCAAAACAAACTTCTTCATTTCCTGACCGCCCTCTTCTTGGTAATAGCAGTATATGCTCAGGCGTCGCCACTGCCCGCACCATTGGCTGACCGTGATTTTCACGAATTTTCTGTTGAAAGAGCGGCGATCGGCCAACTTCTCTATTATGACAAAATCCTGTCAGGCAATCAAAATATTTCCTGCGGTACATGTCATCATCATCGCTTCGGGAGTGGTGATGGGCTGTCACTTGGCATCGGTGAAGGTGGCTTTGGTGTGGGGCCAGCGCGCCACCCCGGCAAAGAAGATGAAAGAATCAAGAAGCGGATTCCACGCAACGCCAGTGCGTTGTGGAATCTTGGTGCAAAGCAATTCACGGTTCTCTTTCATGATGGACGTCTTGCCGTCGCCGATGATTTTGACAACGGCTTCAACACCCCTGCCGAGGAATGGCTACCAAAGGGGCTTGAGACAGTGCTTGGTACACAAGCCATTTTCCCAATGACAGCCCAATTTGAGATGGCTGGAAATCCAAAGGAAAATGAGGTGGCCGGTGCCCTGCATGATCGCATCGACTATGTTTGGCCCATTCTGGCAAAGCGGGTCCGAATAATTCCCGAATATGGGCAACGTTTCGTTGAGGTTTTCGATGCTTTGGATCAGCCCGAGGACATAACTATTGCCCATATTGGCGAAGCTCTGGCGGCTTTCATCGCCATCGAGTTTAAATCCAATGATGCGCCATTCGATGCATATCTTGCGGGCGATAGTGCCGCCCTGACACCTCAGCAAAAACGGGGGTTGGATTTGTTTTATGGCACCGCAGGATGCAGCGATTGCCACAGTGGCCCGCTGCTGACTGATCAGAAATTTCATGCGTTGATGATCCCACCCTTTGGACCGGGACGCACCCGACGTTTTGATCCCTATGTCCGGGATGTAGGACGCATGGGGGAAACAGACAATCTTGATGATGCCTATCGTTTTCGGACACCATCACTGCGCAATGTTGAGTTGACGGCACCCTATGGCCATAATGGCGCTTACTCAACGTTGGGGGGGATCGTCCGCCATCACCTCAACCCGCGCTCCGCTCTCGATAGCTGGCATCGTCAAATGGCCAACCTGCCCAAAGCCAAATGGCTGGAAAAAATAGATTTTGCTGTCTGGGATGACAGGTTGGAAATGGCGCGCTATCGGGCAAAATCAGATATCAAACCACGAGAGTTAGACGATGATGACATTGCTTCATTGGTAGCGTTTCTTCACTCCCTGACAGGCAAGACAGCCTCCGATCTGCCTTTTGGTATACCGGCAACAGTGCCTTCAGGTTTGCCTGTGGACAAATAGGAAGCTCATCCCAAAACAGGATTACCCCTAATAGGACCGCGGCAGTTTTAGCACATGTTCAGCAATGAAGCTAAGGATCAGATTTGTCGAGATTGGGGCCACCTGATAAAGACGTGCTTCACGGAATTTTCGCTCTACGTCATACTCCTCCGCAAAGCCGAACCCTCCAAAAGTCTGCACACACATTTCAGCTGCAGCCCAAGACGCATCGGCGCAGAGCAATTTTGACAGGTTCGCCTCCTCGCCGGGATTCTCGCCTGTTTCAAAAAGACGGATGGCCTCGTCCAACATCAATTCTGCAGCCCGCATCTGGCTATAGGCTTTGGCAATCGGAAATTGAATGCCCTGATTCTGTCCTATGGGCCGGCCAAAAACGCTTCTCTCACCAGCATAGGTGGAAGCCTTTTCGATAAACCATTTTGCATCGCCGATACATTCAGCGGCGATTAGGATACGCTCTGCGTTCATGCCGGACAGAATATATCGAAACCCCTTTCCTTCCTCGCCAACAAGACTATCAGCAGGGATCCGCATATCGTCAAAGAACAACTGCGTAGAGGAATGGTTCATCATGGTGCGGATCGGAGTGATAGTCAGCGACTTGCCACGCACCTCACGCATATCCACGAGAAACACCGACAGCCCGTCAGTTTTCTTCCTGCAGTCCTCAAGAGGTGTTGTTCGCGCCAGCAGCAACAGCAAATCTGAATGTTCCGCGCGCGATGTCCACACCTTTTGGCCGTTGACGACATACTCATCACCGTCTCGTCGGGCAACGGTTCGAAGGGCAGTTGTGTCCGTGCCACTTGTGGGTTCGGTAACACCAAAAGCCTGTAGACGCAGGTTACCATCCGCAATGCCGGGCAGAAATCTGGCCTTCTGGACGTCCGAGCCATGCCGCAAAACGGTTCCCATCGTATACATCTGAGCGTGACAGGCAGCGGCATTACCGCCGGAGCGATGAATTTCCTCAAGGATCGCAGCACCGGCCGAGATTGGCAGGCTCAGCCCGCCAAATTCCTCAGGCACAAGTGCAGACAGATAGCCGGCATCGGTCAGCGCCTGAACGAACTCCGAAGGATACGCGCGCTCAGCATCACATCGCTGCCAGTATTTACCATCAAAACCTTCGCATAATTTTGACACGGCATCTCTTATTTCTGGGTGAGAGTGGTTGTAGCTGAACATATTCACCTTCCGATCTTAAAATTAAATCGATGTATTTCGTTGACCGATGACTTGTTCTCTCCAAAACAAAAGCCGGCATGATCAATATGAGCACATTCCTAGGCTCGATAGTGGAGGATCAATTGGTTCAAATTGTCTGAATGCTTACACTTGAACCTTTTGCAGCAGCTGCATCAGTGGGGTCGTGTGTGACCATTAGGGCTGGGATATTTCTTTTGTAAATCGAACTGAAGACAAACGACCGTATCTCCTCACGCATATCTAAATCAAGCTTCGAAAACGGTTCATCCAACAGGAGTGCTGCCGGTTGTGACAGCAGCGTGCGCATCAACGCCGCACGAGACCGCTGACCGCCGGAAAGGGTAGCTGGGTCACGATCGTAAAAGCCATCCAGGCCGGCCTGGCAGAGGGCCTTATCAATTTCAACTCTTCGCATTGTGCGTCCTTGCTTTTTATCTTTCAAACCAAAGGCCAAATTCTCACCGACAGACAAGTGGGGAAATAAAATTGCATCTTGATATAGAATCCCAATGTTACGTTTTTCGGGCGGTAGCACCAGCAAATCTTGGTTGTTCAACGTGACTTCACCATTCAAGTCAAAATTTTCACTCAAATTGCCACCAACGGCATCTAAAAGAGTGGATTTGCCAGTGCCGGAGGGCCCCATCACAGTAAATATCTCTCCTTTAGCCACATTTAGACTCAAACCATCGATAAGTTTTTTGCCTCGTTTTAAACTGATAGTTATTTTTTCAAGGATGAGGCTCATGAAGAGATGCCGCCCAAACCACTACGGTTTTTGTAGATATACCTTGGGATGAAAAAAGCCGCAGCGTAAGCGATCCAGGGCACCAACGCTTGTAGCGTCGTTACAACTCCCAAGATACGCCGATCGGCGCCATATGATAAAGCAATCACCTCAGTTGTAAGAGTGCTTATTCTTCCCCCACCCAAGAATAATGTTGGCAAAAACTGTGCGATGGATACTGAGATGCCGATGGCTGAAGCAGCAAGAATTGACGGGATGAGGATTGGTATTTTTAAAAAAAGAAGTTGTTTAAAAGGCCCAACCCCTAACGCCGAAGCTGATTTTGCAATTCTTGGATCAATCGAACGCCAAGGGTTAGCCAATACTATGAAAACATATGGGAACACATATAGCAGATGAGACCAAATTACAGCAAACCAACTTCCACCCAATCCAGTTTTTAAAAAAACCGTATTGAGACCAAAAAGAAATCCTATTTGAGGAATAAATAGAGGAATACAAATAGCAAAAGGCAACAATTTACCATTCACCGCATCATCTCTTTTCTCAGTTTGGAACCAGGCTATCGCAAGAATAATAGCTGATAGAGTGGTTGAACTGGCGATGAAAATGCTATTACCCAAAAAGGGGATTAAATCAGGAGCAAACCTAATCCAATTTTGAGTAGACATAGTCTCGGGAAAAACTGATGGCCATCGCCAGTGAGACGCAAAAGACCAGACAAATGACAAAAACAGAGCAAAGCAACCTAATAACAGCATACAAAAGCTAAATTGAGCCATCCATGGAAAAATAATACGGAAAATAGCGGATCTAGTACCTAGGCATAACCACATCTTCCCAAAAAATCGGATCCACATCTCCAATAGATAAAATATTAGAAAGACAGCCAAAACGAGTAAAACTTGAAGTAGTGCGCCTGCTGATGCCGGTGCAAGGAATGTGACGTCTGGTGACAAAAACATTCGCATCAACAAAACTGATAATACAGGAGGGTTTGTAGGACCCAAAACGACAGCCATCTCGACATTTGCCAGAGAGTACGCAAGCACGACAAACACTGGTAAGCGAACCAATGGCCAGATTTGTGGAACTATAACCCTTATCCAGCAGTTTGCTAAGTCATAGCCAAGTGCACGCGCCTCACACAAATTTCTTTGTACAGGTATTTGTGTGATTGAAGCCATGATCACAAAAATCAAAAAGGGCGCTTCTTTTATCACCAGACCAACAACCAAAGAGACACCGAATGGGTCATTGACAATAAAAATATCAGGGGGGCTTTCAAAGTCCGATAAGCTAGCAAATAGTCTGAAAACCCAGCCAGAGGGCGCCATTAAAAATGTCAAACCTATTGCTACCACAACATGTGGCGCTGAGAGAAGCATTGTTATTATTGCTAATTTTCTAGGTTTCACACCTTTGTACAGAAAAATGATGCAAAAACTAAAAGCCAATACGAGTGAAATCGCTGTAGCGACTATACCAGTAAATAAAGTGGTGATGACGGCGGTTACTAAACCTGGAACAATGAGCAAGGTATTTAGTGGATTAGCGGAGAGTCCAACTATCTCCAAAGAAGGCTTTTGTCCGAAAATGCTCACAACGTTTTGAAAAAGGCCAAGAACAATAGGGCCAAGAATGATTGTAAGGACAAGTATTCGGACAACAATGCCTGAGTTTAAGGCAACCCTCACCTGTTTACCTCGTATAACGCTGAGCCCACTCTTGCGTGAGGAATGTCATCCAACTGGAATGTGGTTCAAGAAGAGTTTGGCCTAAGTCGTCAATTTTAGGCAAAGCGGGAGTACTTGGCAGCCTGTCAAAAACTTCTCTAGATTCTGGATCTAGTTTCTGGAGATCTAAAACTGTGAAGGAACCAAGAAATTCAATATTTTGCATCCGGGCCTGAACCTCCGGCTCGAGCAAAAAGTTTGCAATTACCATCGCACCATCCTTATTTGCAGCGTTGTAAGGTATAGCGACAAAACTCACATTCCCTAAGGCCCCATTTTCAAAAGTGGAGACTCGAGTTGTTTTTGAAAACAACCCCTCCTCAATTCCCGCAGCCGCTACGGCCGGGTCGAAAGACATAGCAAAATCCAACTCACCATCATTAAATAGCTGCTTTTGAATAGACTCATTTTCAGGAAAGCTCTTGCCTTTACGCCAAAGATTTGGGCGCAAGTCATCGTACCAAACCCAGAGAACTTCGGTTGCCAAAAGAAATTGTTCTTTGCTTTCTACCGGGTTTTGCAAAATAGAGGCATCAGATGCCAGATCTAGAAGAGCTTGTTTCAAAAACGTCGCTCCCATGAAGTTTGACGG